>CAZEMI010000206.1:0-20665 GCA_964513235.1 uncultured Acidobacterium sp. | reverse complement strand
ACGTGCTGATGCCGTCGCCGTATCGCGACGAACACGATTCCTATCTCTCGCGGTATCTCTCGACGGGCGATCCCAGGATCATCGGCAGCGGCCGCGAAGTGACGGGTCGCCGCAAGGACGGGTCGACGTTTCCCCTGCACCTCTCAGTCGGTGAGACCGTGGCTGGCGGCGAGCGGAAGTTTACCGGCATCCTGCACGACCTGACCGCACGCGTCGCGTTGGAGGAGCGGCTGCGTGACCAGTCCGCCCTGGCCAAACTGGGCGAGATGGCGGCGATGATCGCGCACGAAGTGAAGAACCCGCTCGCCGGCATCCGCGGCGCGGTCCAGGTGATCGGCGGCCGCATGCCCACGGACAACACCGACGCCGGGATGATGAAGGAGATCGTGCGCCGCATCGATTCGCTCGACGCGATGATGAAGGATCTCCTGTTATTCGCGCGGCCGCCAAAACCGAATCGCGCGCCCACTGAGATCGTGCCGTTGTTGACGGCGACCGCCGGACTCCTGAAACAGGACGAAGGCGCGCGCGACGTGCAGGTCGACATCAACGGGCTGGCGCCGCCGGTGCCGGCCGATGGCGAGATGCTGAAGATGGTTTTTCACAACCTGTTGATCAACAGCGCGCACGCGATGCACGGCCGCGGCCGGATCCTGGTGAAGGTGACTACCGAGAACGCGTCGTGCCGGATCGCTTTCAGCGACGACGGCCCGGGGATTCCCGAGGATGTCCAGGAGAAGGTCTTCATCCCATTCTTCACCACCAAACGACGTGGCACGGGACTTGGGTTGCCGACGGCAAAGCGTTTTATCGAAGCGCACGACGGCCGTATCACCATTCAGAGTCCGTCCTCGGGCGGCACCACGGTGACGGTCCAGTTGCCGCTCAACTAACGGCAGTGGGAAGCTGGTTCGATGGCGTGATTGATCAGGCGGGCTTCGGCTCGCGCAGCATGATCAGGAGCATGCGCGAGGCCGACGCCGCGCGGGTCCACGACCCCTTCAGTGCTTGGCGAAGACCGTCTTCTTGCCGTCCTTCGTGAACGCGATCACGCTGTACGGGTCCTTGCGCCCGCCCTGTTCCATGCCCGGTGACCCCATCGGCATACCGGGAACGGCAATGCCGGCGATGGCCGGCTTCTCTTTCAACAGGCGCTGGATGTCGGAAACCGGCACGTGGCCTTCGACCACATAGTCGCCGACCTTGGCGGTGTGGCACGAGGCCAGTTCGTCAGTGACGCCGGCCTGCCGGCCGATGGCCACCAGTTGCGCGTCGGGAACGTCGTTGGCTTCCACCTGGAAGCCGTGCGCCTGGAGGTGCGTGATCCAGGCGCTGCAGCACCCTCAAGTCGGGGACTTGTAGACGACGATCGTGTTCGCGCCGGACTTGGCGGTGGCCGGCTTCTGCTGAGCCGACACCGCGAGCCCCAGGCCCGCGAACGCGACGGCCGCAATGGTCAAGGCGATGGTTTTCGTACGCATGAGTCGATGCTACACGATCAATCGAGGTACTGCTCGAACCAATCTCCCGCGAGGCGCTCGACCTCTTCCAGCGTTCCCGGTTCTTCGAACAAATGCGTCGCGCCGGCGACGATCTGCAGGTCGACTTCTGCCGGCATCCGCCGCATGGCCTTGCGGTTCAGCTCGATGACGGGATGGTCGGCGCTACCGACGATCAACAGCGTGGGCGAGCTCACGCGAGGCAACGCCTGGCCGGCGAGATCCGGCCGCCCGCCGCGCGACACGACCGCCGCGATCAGATCGGGCCGGTCGGCAGCGGCCCTCAGCGCCGCGGCGGCGCCGGTGCTGGCGCCGAACAGGCCGATCGGCAGGTCGCACACTGCCGGCACGGTCTTCGCCCATACGGCGGCGCCGGTGACGCGCGCGGCAAGTCGCGGCACGTCAAAGCGATACTGCGTCGTATAGATATCGACGGACTCTTCCTCGGGTGTCAGCAGATCCATCAGCAACGTCGCGAATCCGCGGACGTGCAGCGATTCGGCGACCTGGCGGTTGCGCACGCTGAAGCGACTACTTCCGCTACCGTGGGCAAAAACCACCAGTCCCAACGGGCGCGGCGGGATCCGCAAATCGCCCTGCAAGACCACCGATCCGACCGGAATTTGAACCATTTGTTCGGCAATCGTGGCGTTCATGACGGACCTCCCATCCCAGCGTTCGAGGATCGCCAAGGCAAGAGATGTGCCTCCGAGCGCGGCATGCGCCTTGCTGGTGTTTTCAGTCAAATGGACACCAGCTTCTCCCGGCAGCAGGTGCCATTCGCGGATCGGGTCGCAGCGGGCGAAGAGCTCGCCGGTCGCTTGCGGCGGTATGCGGGACGCTCCGACGTCATCGTGCTCGGACTCCCGCGGGGCGGAGTGCCCGTGGCCGCGGTGGTGGCCGGCGCGCTCGACGCCCCGCTCGACGTGTTCACGGTCCGCAAGGTCGGCGTGCCGGGCCATCGCGAACTGGCGATGGGTGCGATTGCGAGCGGCGGTGCGCGGGTCCTCAACCATGAGCTGATATCGGAGATCGGCGTCACGGACGCGCAGGTCAGCGCCGTGGTGGCCGAAGAAGAACAAGAGCTCGCCCGCCGCGAGCGTGCGTTTCGGCACGGACGGCCGCCGCTGGTCGTGGCCGATCGCGTCGTCATCCTCGTCGACGACGGCCTCGCCACGGGATCGACGATGCGCGCGGCGGTGCAGGCGATTCGCGCGCTGGGACCGGCCCGCGTGGTGGTCGGCGTGCCGGTGGGGTCGTCCCAGGCGTGTGAGCAACTCGCCAAGGTCGCCGATGAAGTCGTGTGTGTGCGGATCCCGCAGCGCTTTCACGCCGTGGGGCAGTGGTACCGCGATTTTTCAGAAACGTCGGACGCCGAGGTCAGCGATCTGCTTCAGCAACGTGAAGCCGGGGACGGGAGTCGACGCCGGTGATGGACGACCCCACTCGCCACGCCATTCACGACCATGCGATCGCGCTCGATCGGTCGCGCGGCGTCGGTCAAATCCTCGATCTGATCGGCGATGCCCGCGTGGTGTTGATCGGCGAGGCCTCGCACGGGACGCACGAGTTCTATCATGCTCGCGCGCACATCACCCAGGCGCTCATCGCCTCGCGCGGCTTCAGCATCGTGGCGCTGGAGGCGGATTGGCCGGACGCGGCGCGCGCCAGCCGATGGGTGCGCGGCGAGGGGGCCGACCTGACCGCGGACGACGCGCTCGCCGACTTCGTGCGGTTCCCGCGCTGGATGTGGCGCAATCGCGACATGGTGCGCTTCCTCGAGTGGCTCCGCGATCACAATTCGAAACCGGACGCCGCGCGGCGGGTTGGCGTCTACGGGCTCGATCTCTACAGCCTGCATCGATCGATGGACGCGGTGCTGCGCTATCTGGATCGCATCGATCCGGTGGCGGCGGCGCGCGCGCGGGCGCGCTACGCCTGTTTCGAGCTGTTTGGCGACGATCCGCACGCCTATGGTCATGCGACCACCCGTGGCCTGGCGCCCTCGTGCGAGCGCGAGGCCATCGCGCAACTCGTCGAGCTGCAACGGCGCGCGGCGGACTACGCGAGCCGGGACGGGCGCATCGCGGCCGACGAATATTTCTCGGCCGAGCAGAACGCGCGAGTGGTCAGCGACGCCGAAAGCTATTACCGCGTGATGTTCGGCGGCGGCCGCGAGTCGTGGAACCTGCGCGATCGGCACATGATGTCGACGCTCGAAGCGGTCATCGATCACGTGACCCGCCTGAACGGATCGGCGCGCGCCGTGGTGTGGGCGCACAACTCGCACCTGGGTGACGCGCGCGCCACGCACATGGCCCTGCAGGGCGAGCTCAATGTCGGGCAGCTCGCGCGCGAGCGGTTCGGCCAGGACGTCTTGTCGATCGGCTTCACCACCCACACCGGCAGCGTGACCGCGGCGAACAACTGGGACGAACCCGCGGAGCTGATGGCCGTCCGGCCATCACTGCAGGGTAGCTATGAGCGGCTGTTTCACGACACCGGCCTCCCGGCGTTTGTGCTCGACCTGCGGGGCCCGGCGCTCGAGGTGCTGCGCCAGCCGCGGCTCGAACGCGCGATTGGCGTGATCTATCGGCCGGCGACCGAGCGGCACAGTCATTACTTCATCGCCAGCCTCGCGAACCAGTTCGATCTCGTCATTCACTTTGACGAGACGCGGGCGGTGGAACCGCTCGAGTTGTGGTCGCGGCGCACCGCCGACGTCGCCGAGACCTGGCCGACGGGCGTGTGACCTCGCCGGGCGCCGAAAATGTCCGCGCCGGATTCAGCGATCGGGCCTTTCCTGGCGCCAGCCGGACATCGTGACGTCCACCGCGCGTCCCCGACGTTGCCGCACCGCCTCGTCGACCAACGCCCAGTCGATGACCGTCTGCAGGCCCGCCCGTTCCGCGGCGTCGCGGACACTGCCCATCGCATCGCCGACGCGTCGGTATTCGTCCGGATGCGCTTCGATCCATACGCGCCCGTTGATGACCGCAACGACCACGGGCTGATAGAACAACACCCCGGTCGTACCCACTTCAACGCGTTGAAACAGATCGGCCACGTCATCAGGATGCATGCGAATGCAGCCGTGGCTCGCGAACGCGTAAATGCCCGACGGTGCGTTGGTACCATGGATGCCGAGTCCGGGAAGCGACAACCCGAGCCAGTGCCGCCCGAGCGGGTTGAGGGGCGACGCCTCCATTCGCGTGATCACCGGCTTGCCTTGCTGCTCCATCTCGCGCTGGATTGACACCGGCACATCCCAGACCGGATCGGTTTCCTTGATCAGGATCGTGAAGGCGCCGACCGGCGTCGGCCACGTTCGCCGCCCAACCGTGATCGGATAGGCGCGCGCGCGCTCGCCCTCGGTCAGCACCAACAGTCGTTGGGCGATGTTGATGGTGAGGCTGACCTGGAGATTGGCGACCGCGATGTGGGTGTTGTCGACGACGAGTGCCTGACCCGCGGCCAGCGCATAGGGACTGGTCAGCTGGTTCATCTCGGTCAACGTGGCCCGCGCCACGCCGAAGCGCGCGCCGATCGAGCCGAGGGTGTCGCCGGCCTTGACGTCATAGACGGTCCGCCCGCCGACCAGCGCGGCTGCGCCGTCAACGGATTGCGCGCCGGCGGGACCGGCCAACAGGGCCAGCGCACACCCAATCAGTAGCGTGAAGGTCCTCATGACATCTGCTCATGCCAACGCCGGAACATCGCCACGTCTCTTCTCCAGGTCCACAATCGCCAGCATCGTCTTGAGCTGGGAATCGGGATTGAGAACCAGTCCGCGCTCGCCCTGTACCAGCCCGTTGGCGGCCATCTCCGCGATCACCCGGCGTCCCTCCTCGACGGTGCGGCAGAACGGCACCATCAGCTTGACGTTCTCCAGCCCCATCTCCTCGCGCACCTTCCGCATGGCACGGCACTCGAGAGCGAACCCCGCGCGGTACCGCGCGTCGTAGTACCGCGAGGCCCCGCGGAAGCCGAGCATCGGGTTCTCTTCCTTCGGCTCGAAGGCGGCACCGCCGAGCAAGCCTGCGTACTCGTTGGTCTTGAAGTCCGAGAGCCGCACGATCACGTCCTTCGGCCAGAAGGCGGCGGCGATCATGGCCACCCCTTCCGCCAACCGATCGACGAAGTACTGGCCCTTGTCTGTGTATCCGCGCGTGAGGTGCTCGATATCACGCCGCTCCTTCCGGTCGGTCACGCGGTCTGGCTGGAGCAGGGCCATCGGATGCGTGCGAACGTGCGTGCCGATGATGAACTCGAGCCGCGCCAGGCCGACGCCGTCGTTGGGCAGGAACGATAAAGAAAACGCCTCCGCCGGATTCGCCACGTTCATCATCATCCGCGTGCGTGGACGCGTCACATTGGCGAGGTTGGTCCGCTCGATGCGCACGGGGAGCCGGCCGCGATACGCGAATCCGTCTTCACCTTCCGCGCACGAGACCGTCACCTCGTCGCCTGTCTTGATGGCCGACGTGCCGGTCGCCGTCCCGACGATCGCCGGGATGCCCAGCTCGCGGCTGACGATCGCCGCGTGGCAGGTGCGCCCGCCGCGATCGGTCACGACGGCGGCGGCGCGCTTCATCACCGGCTCCCAGTCGGGGTCGGTCATCTCGGTGACCAGCACGTCACCCTGCTGCAATTGTTCCAGGTCGGCCGCCGAGCGGATGATGCGGGCGGGGCCCTGACCGATCTTCTCGCCCACGCTACGCCCCTTGGCCAGCACGTCGCCGCGCGCCTCGAGCTGAAAGCGCTCGAGCACCAGCGGGTCGCGCTGCGTGTGCACCGTCTCGGGCCGTGCCTGCACGAGAAACAGCTCACCGCTCCGGCCATCCTTGGCCCACTCGATGTCCATCGGCGATGGCGTGCCCCGCAGACGCGAATAGTGCGCCTCGACCAGGACGGCCCAGCGCGCCAGCAGCAGGATGTCGTCGTCCGAAAGAACGAATCGTTCGCGGTCGTCGATGGACACAGGGACGCTCCGCGTCTGCCGCGTGCCGCCTTCTTCGTAGACCAGCTTGAACTCCTTGGTGCCGAGTTTCTTCTGCAGGATCGGCCGGAGTCCCTTTGCGAGCGTGGGCTTGAACACATAGAACTCGTCGGGGTTCACCGTGCCTTGCACGACGCTTTCGCCGAGTCCGTACGCGCCGTTGATGAGGACGGCGTTGGCGAAGCCGGTCTCGGTGTCGATGGAGAACATCACGCCCGCCGACGCCAGATCGGAGCGGACCATCTTCTGCACGCCGACCGAAAGGGCGACCTGCAGGTGATCGAACCCGTGATGGACCCGATAGACGATCGCCCGATCGGTGAACAGCGAGGCATAGCAGCGCTTCACCGCGTCGACGAGCATGGCCTCGCCATGGATGTTGAGATAGGTCTCCTGCTGACCGGCGAAGCTGGCGTCGGGCAGGTCTTCCGCCGTGGCGCTGCTGCGCACGGCGACGTCGCAGTTCGCGCCGTAGTCGGCTTCGAGACGATGATAGGCGTCTGCGACGCCCTGGACCAGCGCTCGAGGCAACTCCGCGGCGAGAATGGCTGAGCGGATGCGCCCGCCGGCGGCCTGCAGCGTCTCGATCTGGTTGACGTCGAGATGGCGAAGGCTGTCTTTGATAACGCGCTCGAGATCGGCGGCGCGCAGGAACTCACGGTAGGCATCTGCCGTGGTCGCAAACCCATCGGGCGTCCGGATGCCGAGCGGTGTCAGGGCCCTCCGCATCTCGCCGAGCGAGGCGTTCTTCCCGCCTACCGCCGGCAGATCGGCCATGCCGACCTCGTCGAACCAACGAATCCAGTTCGTCATCCCCTTGGCCTTTCCCGCCACCTGGTGCGTGTTCGAGCCGGCGTGCCAGGACGTCGATCAGTCACCTTCACGAGCAGTGCCAGACTCATGCGCCCGCAAACGGATGACAACGGCCGGGACGCCACGGGCAGGAACGAATCGCGTGGACGATCACAGGGGAATAACCCAACGGCCTGCGGAATATTCAGCAGCGCTGGTGGATTCTCGGCGCGCAATCGGCCAGATTCCTCCCTCGCACGGTGGTTGACAGCCAATCCAAGGGGGGCACCGCACTTGCTTGGTGCTGTGGTTAGAAGAATGTGTACTCATGGTTCGAGCGGGACGAGGCGCGTCGCGCCCAAGTCCCCCCGGGTGAGGGCAAGATGATCACCGAAGACCAATCGAGCGTCGTGGCGTTTCTGAGCTCGCCCGCAACCCACGCCGGCGCAGCGGTCGGACGGATCGACACGCACGCCTCGATGGTCTTCCTTGCCGGGAGCGCGCGTGGAAGCTGAAGCGGGCCGTACGCTACGACTATCTCGATTACTCGACCGCCGATCGCCGGCGCGCCATGTGCGAGGCCGAAGTGCGCATCAACCGGCGCACGGCTCCGGCCCTCTATCGCGGCGTCACCGCCGTCACACGGCAGGCCGACGGACGGCTGGCGATCGGCGGCGCCGGCACGCCGGTCGACTGGCTGGTGGAGATGACGCGTTTCGATCAGAGCGGCCTTTTCGATCGGCTGGCGGAAGCGGGTGTGCTCCCCCTTCACTTGATGGGTCCGCTGGCGCATGCCATCGCGAGATTCCATGGCACGGCCGAGTGCCGGAAGAATCAAGGCGGCTGGGACGCCATGCGCCGCGTCATCGATGGCAATGCCGCCGGGTTTGAGGAGGAAGCCGCCGGAATCCTCGATCCGATCAGGCGTGCCACGCTGACCGACCGTGCGCGGTTTGTGCTCGATCGCGGCGGCGTCCTGCTGGACCGGCGCCGCGACGATGGCATGGTTCGCCAATGCCACGGCGACCTTCACCTCCGCAACATCGTGCTGCTTGACGGCCAGCCAACGCTGTTCGATGCGATTGAGTTCAACGACCAAATCTCGTGGATCGACGTTCTTTACGATCTGGCATTCCTCCTGATGGACCTGTGGCGCCTTGGGTTGCCGCATCACGCCAATGTCCTCTGGAACGGCTACCTGGCCGACACCGGGGACCTGGACGGTCTCCCATTGATGCCGCTGTTCCTGTCGTGCCGTGCCGCCGTGATGGCGAAGACGACCGCGACAGCGGCCAACCTGCACACCGACGCGGGCCGGCGTGTGGAGTTGCAGGCACTCGCGAACGATTACCTCACCATGGCGGAGGCCCTGCTTGCGCCACCGCCGCCGCGCGTCATCGCCGTCGGCGGCCTCTCGGGATCCGGCAAGTCGACATTGGCCATGGCCCTTGCGCCATCGGTGGGCGCGGTTCCCGGTGCGGTCGTGATTCGCAGCGACGAGATCCGAAAGAAGCTGTGCGGGGTGAAGCCGCTGGACCGCCTCGGTCCGGAGGGCTACACCGATGACGTATCCCGACGGGTTTACCGAACGCTCATGGAACAAGTCGATCAGGTCGTCCGTGGCGGCTATACCGCCATCGCCGATGCGGTGTTTGCGAAGTCTGCCGACCGCGACGCGGTTCAACACGTGGCGGCGGCCGCGGGCGTGCCGTTTGCCGGGCTGTGGCTCGAGGCGCCGGAGCCAGTCCTGATCTCGCGAGTTGAGAGACGCGGGCCTGATGTCTCCGATGCCGGCAACGACGTGATTCGGCGGCAGCTCGCGTATCGATTGGATTCGCTTCCATGGCATCGCCTCGATGCGTCAGGCACACGCCAACAGGTCTGTGACGCCGCCGGCGCAATCGTGGGTCAGAACCACACTCTCACCACGAGCGCCGGTCCTTAGCAAGGCCCCGTCGCGATGCGCACATCCAGGGCCGGGCGATGATGCGGTGGGCTCAGCAGATCCGCGGCAACTGCTCGCCGCTCAACATGTCCACGACCCGCGTCGCGCCGATGCGGCTCTTGAGCGTCACCAATCCGCCCTGCGTCTCCGATACCGTTCCAATGGCCACGGCATCGCGGCACACTGGATAGCGGCGCAGGACGTCGAGCGCCCGGCCGGCTTCCGCCTCGGGGACAAACGCGATGAAGCGGCCTTCATTGGCCACGTACAGCGGATCGAAGCCGAGGATCTCGCAGGCGCCGCGAACGTCTTCGCGGATCGGAATCGCCTGCTCATCCATCCGGATATGGAGGCCGGTCGACTCGGCGATCTCGACGGTCGCACTGGCCACGCCGCCGCGGGTGAGATCCCTCAGGCAATGAATGGTGACACCGGCCTCGATTAGCGCCAGCACTGGTTCAGCCAACGGGGCGCAATCGCTTTCGATGTCCGACTCGAACTGCAGGCCCTCGCGCGCGGCCATTACCGCCATGCCGTGGCGGCCAATGTCGCCCGACAGCAGGACCACGTCGCCGGGCCGGACGCTCGCCGGCGCAATCTGCCCGTGGTATTCAATCAGGCCGACGCCAGCGGTGTTCAGGTAGACGCCGTCGCCCTTGCCGCGGTCGACGACCTTGGTGTCACCGGTGACGATGGCGACCCCAGCCGCCCGCGCGGCCGCCTGCATGGACGACACGACCCGCCGCAGGCTGTCCATCGGCAGCCCCTCCTCGATCACGAAGCCCACGCTCAGGAACTGCGGCCGGGCACCACACATGGCCAGATCGTTCACGGTCCCGTTGATCGCCAGTGTTCCAATGTCTCCGCCGGGAAAGAACATGGGCCGCACAACGTAAGAATCGGTTGAGAACGCCAGGCGGGCGCCGCCCAGGTCGAGATGCGCGCCGTCGTGGTGAGCGTGACTCGACGGATTGCCGAACGCGGGCAGGAACAGCCCGTCGATCAGCTGGTTGGTCAGCCGGCCGCCGCCGCCATGGGCGAGCAGCACATGCGTGTGGTCGCCGATCGGAAGCGCGCAGGTCGCGCCCGGCACGAGATCAGTTGCCATGGCTCACCACTTTCTGCTCCTGCTGCGGCACCGTGAGGCGCCGGTAGCGATAGTAGGCGGCGCACGCACCTTCCGACGAGACCATGGTGGCCCCCAGCGGGTGCTCAGGAGTGCACCGCGTGCCGAACGCCGGGCACTCGTGCGGTTTCATCAGCCCCTGCATGATCTGGCCGCTGCAGCACTCGGTCGGCTCGTCAGCCGTGTGACCGGCGACGCCGAACCGCCGCTCGGCATCGAACAACGCGTAGGATTCAGCCAAGCCCAGCCCGCTCTCGGGAATCTCGCCCACACCGCGCCACTTGCGCGGCACAATCCGAAAGACCTCGCGCATCAGCAGCTGCGCCGGCACATTGCCGTCGCGCCGCACCGCACGCGCGTACTGGTTCTCGACCTCGGCGCGTCCTTCCTCGAGCTGCTTGACACACAGATAGACGCCCTGCAGGATGTCGAGCGGCTCGAAGCCGGTGACCACGATCGGCACTTGGTACCGCGCCACCAGCGGCTCGTACTCGGTGAAGCCCATGACGCTGCACACGTGGCCGGCGGCGAGGAATCCCTGCACCCGGCTCTTGGGCGACGACAGGATGGCTTCCATCGCCGGCGGGACGAGCACGTGAGACACGAGGATCGAGAAGTTCTTCAAACCGAGCTGCGCCGCCTGGAACACCGCCATCGCATTGGCCGGCGCGGTCGTCTCGAAGCCGACCGCGAAGAACACGACTTCGCGATCGGGATTCTCGCGCGCCAGCTTCACCGCGTCGAGCGGCGAGTAGACGATGCGGACATCGCCGCCGCGGGCCTTGACCGTCAACAGATCGGTCGTGCGGCCTGGCACGCGCAGCATGTCGCCGAACGAGCAGAACGTCACGCCTGGCATCGACGCAATCTCGAGGGCCTTCTCGATCAGCTCGAGCGGCGTGACGCACACGGGACACCCGGGACCGTGGACCAGCTCGACTTCCGGTGGCAGCAGCTCGTCGACGCCGAACTTGACGATGGCGTGGGTCTGCCCGCCGCACACTTCCATGAGCGTCCACGGCCGCGTCGTGATGCGCCGCAACGCCCGCGCGAAGCCGGCGGCGGCGACGGGATCGCGGTACTCATCGATGAATTTCATGACGGTTCTCCGTCTTCGAGCTCGGCGAGCTCGCCCATCTGTTCGAGATAGCGGAAGACCTGGGCCGCCTCGGCCTCATCCACCGTGGCGATGGCGAAGCCGACGTGCACCAGCACGAAGTCGCCAATCACCGCGTCGGGCACGTAGCTCAGGTTCACGTGTTTGACGACGCCGGCAAAGTCGACCCGGCCGCTGCGCAGCACGGGGTCGGCGCCGTCAATCGTGAGGATTCGTCCTGGTATGGCGAGGCACATTGGAGGTTCTCCCTGGCTCGAAGGTGGGCGGCGATTTGCCCCAGCGCGATGCCGCCATCGTTGGGCGGGATGCGCTGGTGCCAATACGGCCGGAATCCGGCCCGCCGCAAGCTGGTGACGGTCCGCTCGGTGAGATAGCGATTCTGGAAGCAGCCGCCGCTCAGCACCACGGCGGTCTCGCCGGCGACCTGCGCGACGGCGACGATCATCGCGGCCATGGTGTTGTGCGCGCGAGCCGCGATGATGCCCGGCGTGACGTCGGCGGCCACGTCTTCGAGGATCGCTCTCACCATCGGCGCCCAGTCGATCACCAGCCCGGGCGACTGCCACGAACCCAGGGCAAAGTGGCGCCTCGGCTCGGAGAGCGTGAACGAATAGGCGTCGTCGACGTCCGCGGCGGCGGCAAACTCGAGGTCCATTGCCGCCTGGCCCTCGAAGCTCGATCGCTGGCGAAGCCCGGTCAGCGAGGCCACGGCGTCGAACAGCCGGCCCGCACTGGTCGTCACCGGCGCATTCACCCCTCGGGTTGCGGCTTCGACGAGCAACGCGCGCTCGGCGGCGCTGAACGCGTCTGCCAGCAGGGGCGGGAGGGCGGGCGCGGCGTTTCCGGCCATCGTGTGGAGCAGGCCCAACGCCGAACGCCGGGGTTCCTTGATCGCGCGATCGCCCCCCGGCAGCCGGAACGGCCGCAGGCATGCGATGCGCGTGAACGAGCGTGAATCAACCGAGAAGAACTCGCCGCCCCACACCGTGCCGTCCAGGCCGTGTCCCGTGCCGTCCCACGCCACACCGAGCGCGGGCGCGTCCAGTGCATTCTCCGCCATGCAGGCCGCGACGTGCGCCACGTGGTGCTGAACGTGCCATAGCGGCAGTCCCAGCGCGGCGGCGTGCCTGGTCGATCGGTAATCGGGATGCAGATCGGCCACTACCGCCGCCGGGGTGATCTCATACAGGTGTTGAAGATCGGCACTCACTTTGACGAAGGCCGCACTCGCTTCCGGCGACTCGAGATCGCCGATGTGCTGGCTGACGATGACATGGCTGCCCGAGGCCAGTGCCACGGTGTTCTTGAGGTGCGCGCCCACCGCCAGCAGTGGCGGCGACTGGAGACCGATCGGGACGGGCAACGGTGCGTAACCGCGGGCGCGCCGCAGCACCATCTCACGACCGAGCACGATCCGCACAATCGAGTCGTCCACGTGGCGGACGATCGGGCGATCGTGGACGAGAAACAGGTCGGCGATGCTGCCAAGTCGATCGAGAGCCTCGCGTTGGTCGGTGCAAATCGGCTCGTCGGATCGATTGCCGCTGGTGGCAATCACCGGTCCGCCGGCCTCGCGCAGCAGCAGCGCGTGCATCGGTGTATATGGGAGCATCACGCCGACATTCGGGTTGCCGGGCGCAACCGATCGCGCCAGGCCTCGGCCGCCACCGTCGCGCCTGGCGAGCAACACAATCGGCGATTCGGGCGATGCCAGCAGCCGCGACTCGTCGTCCGACACCTGGCAGTGCCGGCGGATGTCGGCGAGGTCTGGGCACATGACGGCGAACGGCTTTTCCTCGCGGTGCTTGCGCGCGCGCAGGCGCGCGACGGCCGCGTCGTTGGCGGCGTCGGCCATCAAGTGGAACCCGCCCAGCCCCTTGACGGCCACGATGTCGCCGCGGCGAATGGCGTGCGCGGCTGCCAGCAACGCGTCTTCCCCGCCGGCGATCGCCGTGCCGGCGCCGTTCCACGCGACGAGACGAGGTCCGCATTCCGGGCAGGCGTTTGGCTGCGCATGGAACCGCCGATCGTGCGGGTCGTGGTATTCGCGCCGGCACGCATCGCACATCTGGAATCGCCGCATCGACGTGTTGGCCCGGTCGTAGGGCAGCGACTCGATGATGCTGAAGCGCGGGCCGCAGTTGGTGCAGTTGGTGAACGGGTAGCGATAGCGGCGATTGGCCGGGTCCATGATCTCGGCGCGGCAGTCGCCGCACATGGCGATGTCGGGCATGACCAAAGCCGAGATGGCGCCGTCGCGTGCGCTTTCGAGGATGTGAAAGCCCGAATGACCGGCGGGATCGAGCCACGAGGCTTCGAGGCTGTGAATCGCCGCGCGCGGCGGATGGTCGGCGGACAAACGGGCGCGGAAGACATCCAGCACCGGCCGCCGGCCTTCGACTTCGATGAACACGCCGAGGGTGGAATTGCGGACCCAGCCGTCGAGCGCCAGTTCTTCGGCGAGCCGGTAGACGAAGGGCCGGAAGCCGACGCCCTGCACGGCGCCCCGGACGGTCAGCCGCAGCCGCTCACGCATGGCCGGCCGACATTCTGGCGACGAGCCAGTCGCACCACTGCGCGATGCCAAGACGCGATGTCGCCGCGGTCCTGAACATCGCCAGCTGCGGGTTGACCTGGCGGGCGTGACGCTCGATCTCCTCGACGTCGACGGTCAGGTACGGCAGCAGGTCCACTTTATTGATGACCAACGCCGAGGCGCGGCGGAACATCGCCGGATACTTGAGCGGCTTGTCGGCGCCCTCGGTGGTGCTGAGCACCACGATCTTCATCGCTTCGCCCAGGTCGAAGTTCGCCGGGCACACGAGGTTGCCGACGTTTTCGATCAGCAGCAGATCCACGGCGTCGAGGTCGAGGCGGTCGACGGCCTCGGCCACCAGACCGGCCTCGAGATGGCAGCCGCCGTTGGTCACGATCTGAACCACCGGCACGCCGTAGCGTGCCACGCGTTGCGCGTCCAGGTCGGTCTGCACGTCGCCCTCGACCACCGCGATCCGCGCGCGGTCCTTCAGCTGTTCGATGGTCGCCTCGAGCAAGGTGGTCTTGCCGGCGCCGGGCGAGCTGACGATATTGAGGGCCAGCAGGCCATTGCGCGCGAACCGCTCGCGGTTGACAGCGGCGAGCGCGTCGTTCTTCTCGAGCACCTTGCGTTCGATCGTCACGACGCTCATGACGGCACTCCCGGCGGATCGTCGAGCTCGACGTCCACCACCTTGAGATCGTCGCCGGAGGTCACGGTGATGAAGGGGCTACCGCAGGACGGACAGGTGAACGGGGGCAGCGAGTCGATGGCCGCCGCGTGGCCGCAATCACCGCACACACCGCGCGCCGGCACGCGATCGATTTCCAGGAACGCGGACGAGTAATCGGTGCCGGCGACGATCGCCCCGAAGCAGAAACCCAGCGAGTCCGGGACGACGCCGGCCATATCGCCGACGCGCACGCGGACCGCGCGGATGCGGAGCGCATCCACGGCCGGCACGTGGTGCCGGACGATGTCGAGGATGCCGGCGGCGAGGCTCGCCTCGTGCATCACCAGCCTCCGGTGGGCGACGCCAGCCGCGCCACATCGATGGCGCCGGCCGGCGGCCACGCGTCGCGGGCCCTGGCGCGAAACGGGAAGCCAAGCGCCGCGGCTTCTTCGACAATCCGCGTCACCAGGCCCGGCAGGGCACGGCCGACGCTCGGTGTCAGCCCGACGGCGAGCTCGATCGATTCCGGCACCAGGCCAAGCAGGATCACGCGTGCGGGATAGCGATCGAGCCAGCGCGCGCCGTCGAGCAGATCGGCGACGCCGATCTGATGCGGCGACAGGCGTGTCGCCACCGCCGGGGCCACGTCGTCGCCGTCGAGGCGGACCAACGACCCCGGCGCCGCGTCGGCACGAATCGCGTCAACGAGGATCACGATGTCGGCGCGATCGAGATATGGCAACAGCGACAGCCCCAGCGTGCCGCCGTCGAACACGCGCGCGCCGTCGCACGGCTCGTAGCGATCGTGGAGTTGGGTGACGGCGGCGGAACCCACGCCGTCGTCGGCGAGCAGCACGTTGCCCAGCCCGAGCACGAGCAGCGGCGTCCGATCACTCATCGACCTGGCCTCTCCGGTTGATGAACCGGTAGCCGGAGGGGCGGAGATCTTCGGGCGGGACGAACTTGTAGCCCGAGAAGATCGACTCCATCGTCGCGTTGGCCTCGACCGTGGACATCAGCACCGCGCTGTAGACGTGGTGTACCGCGAATCCGAGCAGCAGCCACATCACGATGTGGTGAATCCACCTGGCAATCTGCAGGCCGCCAATCAGCGAGGCCGTCGACGCGAACCCTCGCATCAGGGAATCAGGATCGGCGCTGGCGCCGCGCATCATCAGGCCGGTGAGGATGGCCACGAAATACAGCCCGAACACCGCCGTATACGTGGCGCCCGCCACCGGGTTGTGACCGACAAAGCCCGGCGGCTTGCGCAGAGCGAACAGATAAAACTTGATCGTTGGCCACAGTCCGCGGCGGCGGGACGGGTGGACCGGAATGAACTTGTCCCAACGCGCGTACTGGTTGCCGGTGAACATCCAAATCATCCGGACCATCACCGCGGTGATGAAGACGTAGGCGGTATAGCCGTGGATCACCTTCACCCAGCCCATGAGGAACGAGTCGCCGGCCGGCCCGGGAACCGTCACGAATGGGCGGCCGATGTAGAAGCCGGTGATCGACAGCAGCACGATCGAGATGGCGATCAGCCAGTGCGTGACCCGGACCGGGATCTCCCACACGTACACCCGTGCGATCTGGGGCGAGGGATCGTCGTTCATACCACCCTCACGGTGGACAAGGTGCGGCGCGTGCCGTCAACAACATGGACGCCGCACGCCATGCACGGATCGAAGCTATGGACGGTGCGGAGGATCTCGATCGGCCGTTCCGGATCGGCGACCGGGGTCCCAAGCAGCGCCTCCTCGTACGGACCGCGCTGGCCTGTCGCGTCACGCGGTCCGGCGTTCCAGGTGCTCGGCACCACGCACTGGTAGTTCGAAATCAGTCCGTTTTCGATATGCACCCAGTGCGCCAGCGCGCCGCGCGGCGCCTCGTGGAACCCGGCGCCCATCGCATCAGCGGGCCAGGACGACGGATCCCACTTGCTGTTGTCGTGGATCCGCAGGTCGCCGGCGGCCATGTTCGCGGCCAGCGCGTCGACCCATTCGTCCATCTTCTCCGCGAGCAATTGCGTTTCGATGCCACGGGCGCCGACGCGGCCGAGGGTTGAGAACAGCGCCGCGGGCCCGACATTGAGCGCTTTGAGCACGCCGTCCACGAGGGTCTTGACCCTCGGATGGCCGGAGGCGTACGAGACGAGCATCCGCGCGAGCGGGCCGACTTCCATTGGCTCGTCGTCGTAGCGCGGCGACTTGAGCCAGGAGTACTTCTTGTCCGTATCGAGCCGCTCGTACGGCGGCACGGGCCCGGTGTAGTTGGGCAGCGTCTCGCCCTTCGATGGATGCAGCGCCACCGCGTCGCCCTGCTGGTAGTCGTACCAGGAGTGGGCGACATACTCGGTGACCTTGCCGGGATCGAACGGCGCGACCGCCGACAAATCGCGGCCACGGATGACGCCGCCGCGCAGGAACAGTGCCGGCGCCGTCGTGTCGTCGTCGGGATATTCGCCGTAGGCGAGATAGTTGCCGACGCCCTTGCCGTGGCCGGCCCAGTCCTTGTAGGCCGCGGCGACCGCGAGCAGGTCGGGGAGATACACGCGGACCACGAAGTCGCGCGCCCTGGCAACCAGCTGCTTCAATTCCGCGATGGTGCCGGCGTTGATCGCCGACTGGCTGTTGGGATCGATAGGCGTCGACATGCCGCCGACGAGAAAGCTCTGGAGGTGCGGGTTCTTGCCGCCGAGTACCGCGTGCATCTTGATGAATTCGCGCTGCCAGTCGAGGGCCTCGAGGTAGTGCGCGACCGCCATCAGGTTGGCTTCCGCCGGTAGCCGATACGCGGGATGTCCCCAGTACGCGTTAGCGAAGGGCCCAAGCTGCCCGCGCTCGACGAACGCCTTGACGCGGTTTTGAACGCCGGTGAAATACGTCGGGCTCGACAGCGGCCAGTCCGAAATCGACTGCGCCAGCGCCGAGGTCTTCGCCGGATCCGCCGACAGCGCCGACACGATGTCGACCCAGTCGAGCGCATGCAGGTGATAGAAGTGGACGACGTGATCCTGCACGCACTGCGCGGCGATGATCAGGTTGCGCAGCAGCCGCACGTTGGGCGGCGGCGCGGCGCCGATCGCGTCTTCCACCGCGCGGATCGAGGCGATGGCATGCACGGTGGTGCAGACGCCGCAGATGCGCTGGGTGAAAGCCCAGGCATCGCGCGGATCGCGGCCCTTCAGGATCAGCTCGATGCCGCGGAACATCGTGGACGACGACCACGCATCGCGCACCGCGCCGCCGTCAACTTCCGCTTCGATGCGCAGGTGCCCTTCAATGCGCGTTACCGGATCCACAATCACGCGGCTCATCGGTCACCTCCGTCCTTCGCAGGCGGCGTCACGGGTTCGTACTTGTTGTCGCCGGCGCGTTTGGCAATCTGGATCAGGCCGTGCGCGGCAAACGCCGCGCCGACGCCGGCGACCGCCATGGCGCCGATCGTGTCGAGGTCGGACGCGGCGCCAAAGCCGGGCGCACCGGGCAGGTGACGGTAGAACGGCGTCATCGTGTCCCAGAAGTTCGGCTCCGAGCAGCCGATGCACGGATGGCCGCAGCCGATCGGCCAGTTGGTGCCGCCGTTCCACTTGATGTGCGGGCAGTTCTGGAACGTGACGGGGCCCTTGCATCCCATCTTGTAGAGGCAATAGCCGTCGCGATGGCCGGCGTCGCCCCACGCCTCGACGTACTGGCCGGCGTCGTAGTGCGCGCGCCGCTCGCAGCCGTCGTGGATTGACTTGCCGTAGGCGAACAGCGGCCGTCGATAGCGATCGAGCGCCGGCCACTGCTTGAAGGTGAGGTAATGCACCAGCAACGCCGTCAGGTTTTCCACGTTGGCCGGGCACGCCGACAGGTTGATCAGGTTCTTCACGCCGGGCACGGCGTCGGCAACACCGAGGGCGCCGGTCGGGTTCGGGCCCGCGGCGGGAATGCCGCCGTACGCGGCGCAGGTGCCGATGGCAATCGTGGCCATCGCGCTGCCGCAGACTTCGCGGGCAATGTCGAGCGCCGAGCGGCCGCCGATCGTGCAATACGCGCCGTTGGCGCCGGTCGGAATCGAGCCCTCGACGACGGCGATGTAGCTGCCGGCCCGCTCCTTCACCGTGCGATCCCGGTTCTGTTCGGCCTGAGCGCCGGCGGCCGCCATGATCGTCTCGTGGTAGTCGAGCGACAGCGTGTCGAGGATCACGTCGGCGGCGGTCGGACGGCTGGCCCGCAGGAACGACTCGGTGTTGCCCGCGCAATCCTGGAATTCCAGCCAGAGGAGCACGGGCTTGTCGGCCTTCCTCATAGCTTGCGCAATCTGCGCGGCCGCGCCATCCGGCAGCGCCAGCGCTGAGGCCATCGCGGCGCAGAACCCCATGAACTCGCGCCGTGACACGCCGCGACGCGCCAGTTCCTCCGCCAACCAGCCGTGTGGGTTACCCATAGGTCACTCCTCGCTCTGAACGCGTCCCTCGCCGCTCGCCGGTTTCTGGCCTACCGCGCTGAGCCGGACCCACACCGCGACGCCGATCGGAATCAGCGCCGACAGCGCCGGAACCAGCGATGCCGCCGTAGCGAGCTCCTCGTGGTGTTTTCTCATCGCCTGTCCCTCACACGTTGCTGGTTGCCGGCCTCGATACCATCACGCCCCGTCAAGGGCCGCCGGCGGCGCCGCGATTTCGCGCGCACGCTGCCGTGGTTCCGGAAGGCAATCGCCGTGCCGCGCTGGAGACGCTCATCGAACGCACTCGGACGCACATTTCAGCGCCCGACCGGATGCGTGGTGCGCAAAATTCTCCGGCGATCGCGAGATTTCCCCACTGGTGGCTCACATCCACGGCGCACGCGCGCGGTACGCGGATTGCGATCGTGATTGGCTGAAGTGCGTCGCCCCTCCATCCGGCCGTGACACGAGGAGACCGTCATGCGCGTCAACGAAATCATGTCCACTCACGTGAAGACGGTTCCGGTGACCGCTTCGGCTGACGCCGCGTGGGAGATGATGCGTGGCGACCGCATCCATCATCTCGTTGTCATGAACGGCAAGAAGGTGGCGGGCGTCTTCTCGGCTCGCGATGCGGGCGGCGTCAACGGCGCCCCGATCCGCGACGGTCACCAGGTCGGCGACCTCATGAGCGAGCACGTGGTGACTGCCGAGAAGAATACGCCGCTGAAGCGGGTCGCGAACCTGATGCGCGGCCACACCATTGGCAGCGTCGTGGTGGTCGACAAAGGCAAGCCGATCGGCATCGTCACCACGTCGGATCTGCTGGAGCTGCTGGGCCGCGGCGCGATTCGGCCGACGCCGGTGTCGAAGCGAGCGCCGCTCAACTATCGAGCGCCGCACACCAAGCGCCACCGCGCGTTTGGCGTGTGGTGAGTCGTCACGGTGAAGAAGCGTCTCGCGGAGCCGCTCGACCGGTCCTCTCATCCGTGGGTCAGATCTGCGGATTTTCACGCAGCAGCGCTAAGGAAAATCCCGCGATATCCGTCAGCTGAGCTTCAGATAAGGCCCCAAATTTCCAGCTAGTACCCGGCACGGCCGTTGCTGGCTCCCTTAACGCGTTCAAGACTCAATTGGCTCGGAGCTCGACATGTTGTCGGAAATCATCACGCTCAGAAGCGAACTGCGACGGAAGGACGAGTTCATCGCGACGTTGGGACATGAACTTCGCAACCCGTTGGCGGTCCTGACGACGGCGTCGCTGATCTTCACGATGGACGGCGCCACCACCGCCGACATGAAACATGCCGCGGAGATCATCGGCCGCCAGGTGCAATACGTCACCCGTCTCATCGACGATCTGCTGGACATGGAACGCATCGACAATGGCAAGCTGCAACTCGACGTGCGGCCCGTCGACCTTCGTGAGATCGTGACCAACACGCTGGAGTTGCGTCGCGCGGATGCGGATCGGCGACAGCAGGTGGCGGAAGTTCATGGGGCTGAATTCGTCCTGGAGGAAATTTCCGGCGCGGGGCGCG
>CAZEMI010000205.1:0-32836 GCA_964513235.1 uncultured Acidobacterium sp. | reverse complement strand
ATCGACGAGCCGATCCGATCGGCGAGCGTGGAGATACTACGCTCACTTCACCGGGCCGTGTTCCCACGGCTTCAATAAGGCGTAGAGCGTCGCCACGATCGGCACCGGAACGCTGTGCTTGCTCGCTCGCCGGACGGCGGCGCCTTGCAGCGCTTCCACTTCGATCCGCTTGCCCTGCTCGAGATCGATCAGCAGCGACGATCGCGTCGCCGGCGGAATGTTCTGCATGTATTCCTGCAACGTGTCGAAGCGGTTCGCCGAGATCGTCACGCCTTCCGCCGCCGCGATCGCGGCCACTTCGCGGCACGCGGCATAGAACATCTCCTGCACGTGCGGGAATTTCCAGATGTGGCCGATCGCCAGCCGCGAAGCGCCGGTGAACCCCGAGAACGGACACAGATACACGAACTTGTCCCAGATGGGCACTCGCGCGTCGGCGACCGGCGTCGCGTGAATGTCCGCGGCGGCAAGGACGTCCGCAATCGCCTGGACGCGCGGTGAGATGCGGCGGCGATCGCCGAACACCTCGCCGAAGATGATCGTGCGATGCACGCCGGTCTGCACGATGAGCCCCGGCGCTTCGAGCGCCGTGGCCACATACGTGGTGCCGCCGAGCACGTGTCCCTCGCCGGCCACCGCTGCCACGTCGTCCACGCTGTCCACGCCGTTCTGGAGCGTCAGCACAACCGTATTCGCGCCGATCAACGGCTGTAGCATCGGCAGCGCGGTCGCGTTGTCGTACGCCTTCACCGCGACAATCACAACATCGACCGGGCCGACCTTCGCGGTGTCGCTCTCGGCCGCGGCCGTGGCCACGAAATCGCCGAGCTTCGCGCTCTGGATCCGCAGGCCCTTCGATCGAATAGCGTCGAGGTGGGCACCGCGCGCGATGAAGGTGACCTCCTGCCCCAACATGGCGAGTTTCGCGCCGAAATAACCGCCCACCGCACCGGAACCGAGTATGGCGAATCGCATCCGTTAGATGCTGACACGGAACCACGGAAACTTTGAAACACGCTAGAATTTGGGGCAATGGCGGCCCGCCTCACGGCTTACGCCGTGGCGTTCATTGTCGGCGTCACGGTCATCGCAGGACTCATCGTCGGCGCGCAGCGCGAAGACGACGGGCCGGTCGATCTGATCGTCATCAACGGACAGGTGTATTCGGCCGAGAGCGACGAACTGGCCGAGGCCGTGGCGGTGCGCGGCAACAAGGTGATCCGGGTCGGGTCGAACCGCGAGATTCAGCGGCTTCGCCGCGCCCAGACCACCGTGATCGATGCCAAGGGCGGCGCGGTGGTCCCGGGCTTCAACGATGCGCATGCGCACCTGATCAACGGCGGCCTGTCGCTCGATCAAATCAGCCTGGACCACGCGAAGACCCTCGAGGACATCAGGGACACGGTTCGCATCTGGTCCGAGGCACATCCCGAACGCCAGTGGATCACGGGCCGTGGCTGGTACTACCAGCCCTTCGGCGGCGCGATGCCGACGCGCCAGCTGCTGGACCTACTGGTGCCCGATCGCCCAGCGTACTTGATTGCGTACGACGGCCACACCGGCTGGGCAAACACGCGCGCGCTGAAGGCCGCGGGCATCACCCGGGACACGCGGAATCCGGCCAACGGCATCATCGTGCGGGATCCGCGCACCGGCGAGCCGGCGGGCGCGCTGAAAGAGTCTGCCATGGCGCTGATGAGCAAGGTCGCGCCGCAGCCGACGGAGGAGGATCGCGTCGCGGCCATTCGCGCGGCCATGGACGAGGCGCATCGCCTGGGCATTACCAGCGTGCAGGACGCCGGCGGATCCGCCGGCGACCTCGAGCTGTTCGATCGGTTGCGCAAGCGCAACCAACTGTCGCTGCGCGTCTACCAGGCCCTCAGGGCCGACGCCACGCTCACCGAGGCCGGGCTCGAGCCGCTCGAGCAAGTGCGCACCCGTTTCGCCGACGACCCGCTGCTCAAGGCCGGCGCGATCAAGCTCGTCGCCGACGGCGTGATCGAATCCCACACTGCCGCCATGCTTGGGCCCTATGCGAACCGCCCGTCCCTCAAGGGCGAAGCGCGCTTCACACCTGAACAGCTCACCAGGGTCGTCGGCATGCTCGACGGCCGCGGCTGGCAGATCATGACGCACGCCATCGGCGATGCGGCCGTGCGGATGACGCTCGACGCCTACGAGGCGGCGGCAAAGAACAACCCGGCGCCGGAGCGCGGCCGCCGCCATCGCATCGAGCACCTCGAGACCATCCATCCGCAAGACATCCCGCGGTTCGGACGGCTCGGCGTCGTCGCATCGATGCAGCCCGTTCATGCCACACCGAGCCAGACGCCCGGCGACGTGTGGAGCACGAACATCGGCGAAGAGCGGGCATCGCGCGGATGGCTGTGGGCGAGCATCGCCAAGACCAGGGGGCCGATCGCGTTTGGCAGCGACTGGCCCGTCATGACCTTCGATCCGAAAGTGGGCCTGCACGTGGCGATCACGCGAACGTCCGCCTTCGCCAAGGCTTCCGCCTTCGCTTCAGCTACGGCGGACGGGTCGGCGGATCGCACAGGACGCGGGCTCGACCGAGCGGCAGAACGCCTGCCGCTGCGTCAGGCCATTCAGGCCTACACGCGCGATGGCGCCTGGGCCTCCTTTGACGAGCAGCGCAAGGGCACGCTCGCCCGCGACATGCTCGCGGACATCGTGATACTGTCCGATGACATTTTTTCGGGACCGCCAGCCCGCCTGCTCGAGACCGAGGTAGTCGTGACGATTGCGGACGGAAAGGTCGTATATCGGCGCGACCCGCCGGAAACTACCACCGCGCAGTAATCGTCTGATTACTAGATCAGCCATGGCGACTAGACACTTGCTTGCCCTGCTCTGCCTTGGATTTCTTGCTTCCACCCCCGATCTCCTTTCTGCGCTTTCTGTGCCTTCTGTGGCGTCGGCGCAATCCGACCTCGACGCGTTCATGGAGAAAGTGCTCGCCCGGCGGGACGATAACTGGAAAAAGCTCCAGCAATACGTCCTCGAAGAAGAGGAAAAATTCGACCTGACCGGCCCGGGCGGCTTCCCGCTCTGGGGCATGCGCCGCGAATACCAGTGGTTCATCCGGCAAGGCATCTTCGTGCGCAGTCCCGTATCCGCCGACGGTGTGAAGCTGTCGGAGGCCGATCGGAAGAAGGCTGAGGACCAGTGGCTGCGGCGCCAGCGCAATCGCGAGGAAAACGAGAAGCGCCGAGCCGAGCGTCGCGCCAAGGGTGAAGAGGTCGACAAACCGGACCGGGCCGTCGTGCTGGGCCCTGGCGGCGTGACCGTCAGTTCGTCAGACGATGAGCCCACCGGCGCACCGATCACCAACACCGACGACATGCTCAAGCAGGTTCGTGAGCCGCAGTTCGTGTCGTCCGCGTACTTCCTGAAGTTCCGTTTCGAGACGGGCCACTACGCGCTGGCCGGCCGCGAAAAGATCGGCGACGTCCAGGCGCTGAAGATCGAGTACTACCCCGAGGCGGGCTTGTTCAAGGACGGCCGGAGCAAGCCGGACAGGAGGGTCAAGGACGAAGACGATCGGATCGAAGAGAAGATGAACAAGGCGTCGATGGTGACGCTGTGGATCGATCCGGCCACGCACCAGATCCTCCAATACACCTTTGACGATGTGGACTGGGACTTCTTCCCGGGCCGCTCGCTCGTGCGCATCGGCGACGTCGCAGCGACGATGCAAATGGGGCAGGCGTTTCCGAACCTCTGGCTGCCGAAGAGCATCGAAATGCATTTCGAGATGATGCTGGCCGTCGGCGCCGTTGATGCGACCTACCGCGTCGAATACCTGAACTACAAAGAAGCCGCCGTCACCTACAAGATTAAATGAGGTTCCACGGGTTCCACAGGTTCCACAGGTTCCACAGGTTCCACGGGTTCCACGGGCTGGGTTCGCTCGTGTTCCTGTGTTCGCTGCTGGTCGCAACCAGCAGCGCCGGTGCGCAGTCTCCTGGGGTTGTCGGCGAAGTGCGCGTGCACGGCAATCACACCACGCCCGACACCGACGTGCTGGCGATCGTCGGCGAGATTGTCGGCCAGCCGGCCACCGACGCCCTCATCGCCGAGGTCACCGACCGGCTGAAGAAGAGCGGGCGCTTCGACGATGTCGAAGTCCGCAAACGGTTTCGATCGATCGACAACCCCGACGACATCCTGCTGATGGTGATGGTCGACGAGTTCCCTGGCATCGACGAGTTCGATCTCGAGCCGCCCAATCCGATGCAGCGCTTCTGGACCAGCGGCATGTTCCTGCCGATCCTCTCCCACGAAGACGGCTACGGCTTCACCTATGGAGGCCGCGTCAGTTTTGTCGACCGCCTGGGTCCGCGCAGCCGCATCTCCGTGCCGCTGACGTGGGGCGGCGAGCGGCAGGCACGCGTGCAACTCGAGCGGACGTTCAAGACCGGGCCGATCGATCGCATCTCCGGCGAAGCGGGCCTCGGGCGCCGCGTCAATCCGCATTACGAGATCGGCGACCGGCGCGCGTCCTACCACGCGCGGGTGGAAAGCGCCGTCGCGCGGTGGCTGCGTCTCGGCGCCGGCGGCGGCATGGACGAGGTGACCTTCGGCGACACCGCGGACACGCTCGAGCGATTCGGCGCCGACGTCACGTTCGACACCCGCGTCGATCCCGCGTTTCCCCGTAACGCCGTGCACGCGACCTTTGGTTGGGAGCGGTTGAACTTCGAAGCCGGGCGTGCCAACCGCAAGACCGCGGATGTCCGCGGCTATCTCGGGCTGTTGGGCCAGACCGTGCTCGCCGTTCGCGGGTTGACCGTGACCGCCGACGCGCCCCTGCCGCGTTACGAGCACGGCCTGCTCGGCGGATCGTCGAACCTGCGCGGCTTCGATGCCGGCTTCAAGGCGAACGACAACATGGCGGCGGTCTCCGCCGAGCTGAGGATTCCCATTACCTCTCCCCTGTCGGTCGGCCGGTTCGGCATCAAGGCGTTCGTGGATGCCGGCACCGCATATCCGTTCGGGGAGAAGTTCAAGGGTCAACTGCTGGACCGCGGCTTCGGCGGCGGGGTTTACATGCACCTGACCGTGCTGAGCCTCGCGCTCGACGTGGCCAAGGCCCGCGGCGGCGACGCCCGCTTCCACTTCGGCCTCGGCGTCACGTTCAAAACCAGGAGTTAAGAGTGCAGAGTTAAGAGTGCAGAGTTCTTAACTCCTAACTCTGCACTCTGCACTACCAGCGAAGAACGCGCCGCCCTCGCCAGATGGGTCCTTCCTCCACATACCGCCACTCCGGGTTCTGGTGAAAGTCGCGCAGCGCCGACATCACGTGGTCGAACACCGGCAGCGCCTCATCATCACACTCGAAGTAGGTGACGAAGTCGTACTCGTTGGGCCGCTCGTAGCCATCGGGGTTGTGATACACGCGGCGGAACAGCGAGCCGATGCCTTTTTCCGCGGCCAGCGCATGCCCTTTCACCGGGCTGGCGCTGGCGTGATCGACGTGCGGATAGAAGTATGAATGCCGCTCGAGCGCGCTCTTCTGCCACCACTCCGGCGTCTTGCGGATCGGAATGATGATCGCGTTGCGGCTGCTGCGGCCAGAGCGGCGCGGCGGCGCGGCCCGGTTCGAATAGTTGATCATCTCGGCGCTCGAGTAGCGCGGATTACGCGCCGCGCCTTCGAGGGTGATGATCTCGGCCGTCTCGCCGAGCCGCCGGCGGAATTCGTCGTCGATTTCCTGCAGGCGTGGCCGGTACTTGCTGGTGATCTGCACGGCGTAACGCGCCATGGTGATGTACGGGGGCGGCGTGGTTTCCGGCAACGGCCTGGTCTCGCCGTCCCGCACCAGGAACTGGATGGTCTCGAACGCCTGGACCTGGGTTTCGCGGCTGTCGTCGATGTCGAAATCGTTGAAGAACCCGCGCGCGATGTTGGCGCCGGCGGTCCGTAACCGCGAGCCGTGCGCGTCATCGTCGGTGCGGGCGATCACGAAAAGAAACCGGGTATAGGCCAGGTTCACCCCGACGCCGTTGCCGTTTCCTCCCTGGCCGCAGCCACCGCCCATGACAGATGGGCTATCGGACCCATCAGCGCGTCTCTGTATGAGTCTGTGAAGAACTGTGCAATTCTACGGTGCACAGGGTGCACAGAGTGCGCAATGTGCGCGGGGTGCAACGGCGCTATTTAATCCGTTTTAGGAATGCCTCGTACGCCGTCTTGTCCTGACTCTTGAAGAACGCCGCATACTCGTTGCCGATGGTTTCGAGGTGCTTCAGGTAGTTCGGATCCTTGTATGCCTCTCGCATCGAGGGCAGGTACTCGCGCACGCGCTCCCACACCAGCAGCAGCTCCCTCCCGCTCTGGAAGAACAACTCCTTGTTCAGGACGCCCGAGGTCATGAACGACGCCACCAGGTCCCAATACGACGTCACCATGCGCACCGACGCGTTCTCTTCGGAGCCGGCAGGAGCGAGCTGGCTCAGCTCATCGTAGCTCTTCACTTTGCACTTGGCCGTGAACCACGCGCGCGCCTGGCGCATGCGTTCTTCGCGGCGCATCTCGTAGAGGTGCAGAATCAGGTTCGCGTCGTCGTAGGTCGGTCGCTGGTGCATGGGCCCTCGCGAACAGGAGACAGCGCTCCCGTTTGATAGAGTAGAAAGGTTATGAACCCGTGGGACCAGTTTACCGGGGCTAACGCGGGGTATGTCTACGAGTTGTTCGAGCGCTACCAGTGCGATCCCTCGTCGGTGGACGAGGCGACCCGCCGGGCGTTTGCTGACTGGACCCCCGAGGACCCCACCGAACGATCCGCCGACTTGTCCGCCGTAGCTGAAGCGAAGGCGGAAGCCTTGGCGAAGGCGGACCGTAGCGACAGCGCACCCGCTAATCTTCAGGCCGGCATCGCCGCGTTCAACCTCGCCGAGTCGATCCGGCGCTTCGGCCATCTCGCGGCACGGCTTGACCCGCTCGGCTTTCACGATCCGATCGGCGATCCGTCGCTCCAACCGCAATCGCACGGCCTGACCACCGACATGCTCGAGCAGCTGCCGGCGTCGATCGTCTCGGGACCCGCGGCAGAGGGCGCGGGCAACGCCTTCGAGGCCATCGCCAGGCTGCGCGACATTTACTGCTCGACCACCGGGCACGACTACCACCACGTGTTCGTGCCCGACGAACGGGTGTGGCTGCGCCAGGCTGTCGAATCATGCCGGTTCCGCCCGCCGAAGGATCCGATCGACGGCCGCGAGCTGCTCGATCGCATCACCGAGGTCGAGACCTTCGAGCGCTTCCTGCACCGGACCTTCCCGGGTAAGACGCGATTCTCGATCGAAGGCCTCGACATGATGGTGCCGATCCTCGACGAGATCATTCACGACGCCGCCAAGGGCGGGGTCCAGCACGTGATGATCGCAATGGCGCACCGCGGCCGGCTGAACGTGCTGGCGCACATCCTCCAGAAGCCGTACACGCAGATCCTCGCGGAGTTCAAGGATCCGGTCCTGTCGAAGCGCCTGCGCGTCGACCTGGGCTGGATGGGCGACGTGAAGTATCACGCCGGCGCCCGGGTCGTGGCGCAGCCGGACGGCTTGCCCAAGCAGGTGGTGATCTCGATGCCGCCGAACCCGAGCCACCTCGAAGCAGTGGATCCGGTACTGAACGGCATGGCGCGCGCGGCGGCGACCACCGCCGAACACGCAGGGCCGCCGATCGTGGACAAGGGCAAGGTCCTGGCGATCCTGATCCACGGCGACGCCGCCTTCCAGGGCCAGGGCGTCGTCGCGGAGACGCTGAACCTGTCACGGCTCGACGGCTACGACGTCGGCGGCATCATCCACGTCATTGCCAACAACCAGCTGGGATTCACGACCGACCCGGACGAGGCCTACAGCACCAGCTACGCCAGCGGCCTGGCGCGCGGTTTCAAGATCCCGATCACGCACGTCAACGCCGATGATCCGGTGGCGTGCATCGAAGCGGCGCGGCTCGCCATCGCGTATCGCCACCGGTTCAAGCTCGATTACGTGATCGATCTCGTCGGCTATCGCCGCTACGGCCATAACGAGGGCGACGAGCCGTCGTTTACGCAGCCGCAGATCTATCAGATCGTCGCCGGTCACCCGACCGTGCGCAACAGATACGCGGCGTCGCTCGTCGAACAAGGCGAGCTCACACGCGAGGACGCCGACGCGATGGTGCAGGCGCGCATGGCGGCGCTCGAGCAGGCGTATGCGTCGGTGCAGCCGGAACAGGACTACCTGCCGCCGGTTCCGGAAGTGCCGCCGAGCGGCGCGGCGCAGAAGGCCAACACCGCGGTGCCGCTCGAGGTGCTGCAGGAGATCAACGCCGATCTGCTGAGGGTGCCCGAAGGCTTCGCGGTGCATCGCAAGCTCGAACGCGGCCGCGAGCGCCGCAGGGCGATGTTCAACTCGCCGTCCGAGCGAACCATCGACTGGGCGGCCGCCGAGGAGCTGGCGCTGGCGACGATCGTCGCCGACGCGGTGCCGGTGCGCCTGACCGGGGAAGACGTCAAGCGCGGCACCTTCAGCCATCGTCACGCGGTCTACTTCGACGCGGTCACCGGCGAGGAGCACATCCCGCTGCAGAAGCTGGCGCGCGCGAAGGCGGCCTTCGAGATCCACAACAGCCCGCTCTCCGAATACGCGTGCGTGGGCTTCGAGCTCGGCTACAACCTGCAGGCCGGCCATCGCCTGGTCGTATGGGAAGCGCAATACGGCGATTTCATCAACGGCGCGCAGATCATCCTCGACGAATACCTCACCTCCGGCCGCGCCAAGTGGGGGCTGGCGCCGTCGCTGGCGCTGCTGCTGCCGCATGGCTCTGAAGGGCAGGGGCCCGACCACTCGAGCGCCCGGCTCGAACGGTTCCTGAACGCCGCCGCCGACACCAACATGCGCATCGTCAACTGCACGACGGCGGCGCAGTACTTTCACCTGCTGCGGCGCCAGGCGTTGCTGCTCGAGACCGATCCGCTGCCGCTGGTGGTGATGACGCCGAAGAGCCTGCTGCGTCACCCCTTCACGGCGTCCAGTCCCGCGGAGCTTGCCGAAGGCCGGTTCAGGCGCGTGATCGACGATCCTGAGGCGGCGGCGCAGGCGGCGAAGGTGCGGCGGCTCGTGCTGTGCAGCGGCAAGATCGCCGTTGATCTCTTGACCAGCGAGCGCCGCAAGGACAACCCGCACGTGGCGGTGGTCCGCGTCGAACAGCTGTATCCGTTCCCGGCCGATTTGATCACGGGCGTGCTCGAGCGTTATGCCAACGTGCGCGAGGTGTGCTGGGTGCAGGAAGAGCCGGAGAACATGGGCGCCTGGGAATTCGTGCGCCCCGAGCTCGAGTCGCTGATCGAACGCCGCTGGCCGTTGCGGTACATCGGGCGCTCGCGCAATTCAAGCCCGTCCGAAGGGTCGTCGAGCTGGCACGCCGCGAACCAGCGCGCCATCGTCGATCAGGTGTTCGAGGCAAAGGCCGAAACGCGCGAGCTCGATCGCGTCCTCTCCAGGCAAGTGTAGAGAACAGATATGTCGACCAACATTGTCGTTCCGGAACTCGGCGAGTCCGTCGTCGAAGCGCGCGTCGCGAAATGGCTGAAGCAGCCGGGCGACAGCGTCAACGCTGGCGATCCGCTGGTCGAGCTCGAAACGGAGAAGGTCGATCTTGAAGTGAGCGCCGACCGACCGGGCGTTCTCTCCGCCATTCATCATCAGGAAGGGGCAGATGTAAAAGTCGGGGAGGTCCTCGCCGTTCTCGAAGAAAACACCAACGGCTCGGACCGCACGGCAAAGACGCCGGCACAAGCAAAAGTGCCTGAGGTGCGTACGGTGCCTGAGGTGCCTAAGGGGTTGGTGCCGGGTGCCATTGGTGCCAAAGGGGCTGATAAGAAAGCGACACCGACGGCGAAGAACGTTGCCAAGGCGCTCGAGGTGAATCTCAAGTCGGTTGAATCATCGGGGGCCCGAGTTACCAAACACGATGTTCTGAAGGCGACCGCACCGGCACCACCCCCGGCACAGGCACGCCCGGCACCCACCACGGCACCCAAGGCACCGTACGCACCCCTGGCACCCAAGAAGGTGCCATTGCCGACCAGCGAGCGCAGCGAGACCCGCGAGCGGATGACGAAACGGCGAGCGACCATCGCTCGTCGCCTGGTCGAGGCGCAGCAGACCGCGGCCATGTTGACCACCTTCAACGAGGTGGACATGAGCGCCGTGATGCAGCTGCGCGAGCGGCGCAAGGAAGCGTTCACGAAGAAACACGGCGTCGGCGTCGGCATCGCCTCGTTCTTCGTGAAGGCGGCGATTCACGCCTTGAAGGCTTTCCCGCAGATCAACGCCGAGATCCAGGGCGACGAGATCGTCTACAAGCACTACTACGACATCGGCATGGCGGTGGGCGCCGAGGGCGGCCTGGTGGTGCCGGTGCTGCGCGATGCGGACCGCCTGAGCTTTTCCGACATCGAGCTGGGCATTCGCGATGTCGCCAGGCGCGCGCAGGACGGCTCGCTGACGCTCGAGGACCTCAAGGGCGGCACGTTCACGATCACCAACGGCGGCGTGTTCGGCTCGCTGATGAGCACGCCAATCCTGAACCCGCCGCAGGTCGGCATTCTGGGCTTGCACAAGATCGCCGACCGCGCGGTGCCGGTCAACGGGCAGGTGGTGATCCGGCCGATGATGTACCTCGCGCTCACCTACGATCACCGCATCGTCGACGGCCGCGAAGCGGTGCAGTTCCTGGTCGCCATCAAGGAGTACATCGAGGATCCGGCGTGGATGCTGCTCGAAAGCTGATCGCCCGGCGCGAGCAGTCGCGCGGGCTGCTGATCGCCTTCGAGGGGCCGGACGGGTCGGGCAAGACCACGCAGCGCAAACTCCTCACCCGGTGGCTCGAGAGCCGCGATCACGAGGTGGTGTCCTCACGCTGGGCCTCGTCCGGGCTCGTCAAGCCGCTGCTCAAGGTCCGCAAGAAAATCCGGACGCTCTCCACCGAAGAGTACTCGCTGCTTCACGCGGTGGATTTCCGGCACCGCGTCGAAACCACCATCCTGCCGGCGCTGTGGGCCGGCAAGACCGTGCTCGCCGATCGGTATCTGTTCACCGCGCTGGCCCGCGACGCCGCGCGCGGCCTCGATCTCGGCTGGCTGTTGAACGCCTACTCGCCCCTGCTCTGGCCTGACCTGGTGCTGTATTTCTCGATGACGGCCGAGGATTCACGCCGGCGCCTGGCCTCGTCTCGGGAGCCGCACTACTACGAAGCCGGCCAGGACGTCACCGGCATCGAGGATCCGCTCGCCAGTTATTCCCGCTTCATCGATCGCGTGGTGAAGGAGTACCACAACCTGTCGGTGGTGTTCCAGTTCGTCACCGTCGACGCCGGTGAAGCGGTGTACCGCCAGCACACCCGCGTGCGGGAGTTCGTCGAGCGGACCGAGAAGCGCCCGTGGTCCACCTTCAGCGAGGACGCCGTCAAGGAATGGCTCAACACGTCGAACATCGAGGCCGGCTGATCGCGATCGAGGGGACGCGCGGCAAGGATACCGCCGCCGCCGCGGCCGCCGTGATCGCGGCGCTGAAGGATGCGGGGATCGAGAGCGCGATCAGCCGCTTCGATGCGTCGGGCCTGTTCGGGGAGCTGGCGGCCGCGGGCCACGGCGATCGCAACATCTCGACCAGGACCCTGACGCTGGTCTACGCCGCCGACCTGGCCTTTCGCCTGCGATGGGAGGTGCGCCCCGTGCTCGAAGCCGGTGGCGTCGTGATCGCCGCGCCGTATGTTGAAACGGCGGTGGCCGTTGGCGTGGCGGGCGGACTATCCGAGCCGTGGATTCGGGAACTGTTGCGGTTCGCGCCGACGCCAGACGTCCGCGCCCGCGCGGAGGAGCGCAAGCTCGATCGCGGCTGGAAGCCGCGCCTCGATCGCGGCTATCCGGAGTATTGCGCGGCGATGCTCGAACGCGCGTCGCCGAAGCTGGTGTCGAAGCAGGTCCGGCGCAACGCCATGGCGCTGGTCGACCGGCCCAAGGGCCGCAAGGTGTTCCGATTGTCCAGGAAGGGCGTCGACGATCTGGTGAAGATCGTCAGGAGCAGCCGGCGGGAAGCGCCGTTCCGGTCCCGCGCGCGATCTCGCACTGCACGTAGGTGATGCGCGCATCCGGGAATGCGAGCAGCCGCTGGTGTTCCGCGGTGTACTGCTCATTGGTGTAGGGCTTGCGCGTATCGGCGAGCATCGCTTCGTGAATCAGGTCGAACTGGCGCTGCATCTCCTGGCGCATCCAGCCGGCGGCGGATGAGGCCGCCTCCGAGAGCACGCCGAAATACTGCGATCGAAAATTCGCGAGCTCGAGGGTCTTTCGCGTCAGCACGTTCTCGTCGAGCCGCGTGGTGATGCCGAAATCGGTCGCCAGGAACGCGTTGTCTTCGTCCCACGCGATGAAGGTGTGCGTGCTGCTGTTCTCGAGACGGTAGAAATAGAAGTTGTTCATCCCGTCGTAGCCGTTGAACGCATCGTTCTGCGAGATGAAGTTCTGCGCGGCGATGTAGCGCACGAATGCCGTGAGATCGAGCCGGGATCCGATGGTCTGCTCGAACGTCGTGGCCGGGGTGTCGTTGACCATCCGCACCAGCTCTTCGATCGGCCCCCAGATCGACGACGCGGCGTGGCTCTCATTGGTCTTGATGTCGAAGCGCGCTTGGTACGGCGTCAGCGCGCTGCCCTCGTAGGCAAACCGCCAGGGGCTGCCGAGCACATAGTTGTATTCGAACAGGTAGCCGTCGTTCTGGACGTTGTCGCCGATGCTGCCGAAGATGCGGCCGATCATGGTCTTGTCCACGGATTCGACCAGCGCATACAGGCCCGCGTATTCGCCGTTCACGAACAAGCGGGTGTGCGTCTCGCGCGGCGCCGGGATGCCAAGCCGCGTGAAGAACCGCATCGCGACGGTTTCCTTGATGCCGCTAAAATCCTGCGTCAGGTTGTCGAGCACGAACGACTTGAGGCCGAGGAACTGCTGGCCGCTCGAGTAGCGATCGAAATCGACGCGAAGGCCCGGCTTGGTTGCGCTCCGCGATCCGAGACCGCGCGAGCGAATGCCGACATTGCGGACGGTCTGCCCGTTCCAGACCACATCAGCCGGATAGTAGGTGTTTTCCTGGAAGGCGGCCTTGAGCTTGGCCCAGTCGGACTGGTTGAGCCACAGCTCGACGCGCTGCAGCACATCAGGATTGAAAAGATCATCCTGAGTCTGCGCCGTCGCTGGGACAGCGGTGAGGGCCACGAGCACGACCACTACCGAGCGTTGCAGGAACGTCACGTCGCCATCCTTCCTGAGTTAGAACGCGACCTGCAACCTCAACAGGCCGGACCAATAACTGGAGGTGCCGATGATTGGTGCATGGTCGACGTCGTCGAACGTCTGGTGGAGAGCGTTGGCCACCACCTTCACCCAGCGGACCGGCACCCAGTTCACGCCGAACGTCAGGGTGCTGTCTGTGTTTGGTGTCAAATGATCTGAGCGGGGGTTCACGAAATCCAGCCCTGCCCTGGAGGCGCTCTCGAAGGTCAGCCGGTCGTAGCGTATGCCCACCTCCACGACGCCGATGCCGCCGCCGAACAACGGATCGTTCGGCTGCACGTCGCTATCCTTGTCCTCGCCGGTGACGATCCAGGTGGCGCTCGTGAACCACGCCGTGCCGATGAAGTCGGAGAGATCTTCGTTGCGGTTGCTCTGGCCGATCCGCTCTTCGCGGGATTGCATCCATTCCGACTTGAACCCCAGCGGCCCGGGCGACCAGTCGAACTGCAGACCCAGTCGTTGCCGGCGGCCGTTCACGTAGACCCGTTCGAAGAAATTATAGCCCCACACTTCCTCGCCCTGCAGGCTGTTCAACCCTTCGGGCACCTGCGACGAGGTGAACGCGATCCCGAATTCCGCGCCCTTCAAGCGATCGTGAACGGGAAGGCGCCTGAAGATCTCGCCAACGACTCGAACGGCCACCGATGGTCCGCTGTCTTCGAGGTCCTCGATGTTCTGGCCTTCGCCGACGAACCGAAACTCCTCGAGCGTGCCATTGTCGCCGTCGTCGTCGAACACGCCGGCTTCATAGACGAGCGAGCCGTCGAGCAGCTCGCCGTACGCCATCACGCCCGTATCGCGGCCGGGAGCGATCTTGGTCGACCCGAGCGCGCGAAACGCGAAATCGAGATCGCTGACGCTGGTCGTCTGTTCGAGCCCGAACGGCATCTTGAAGCGTCCGCCCTTGATGGAGAAGGCATCAAACGTGGTCCAGTTGAGGAACACGTCCTTCCACTCGCCGAGTTGCCACTTTTCCCCGGTCCCTGCGAGGTCGGCGGCCCGGTCGATCTCGCGCTCGACTTCCCAGTCGAATTGCCTGGTCAGGTTGCCCTTCAACCCGAAGCGCAGCGTCCGCAAGTCGTAGGTGTCTTCGTTCACGTCGGGATCGAAGCGGCGCCAGTCGAACTGCACGCGACCGCGGAGGTCGATGTTGATGTCTTCGCCGAAGACGATCGCGGGACGGTTATCCCACACCAGCCCGCGTTTATCCTGGGCCTCGGCCGGGCGCGTGGTGGCGATGCCGGCGAGAATAAACGCCGCGAGTAGCCAGTGTCGCTTCATGCGATTCGATCTCCGGGCAGGCGGGCGGCGGCGGCCCCCGCCTTCAGGCTGAGCTGTTGATACGACAAATTCAGCTGTTTCACCAGTGCCGGTTCGTGAATCACGATCGACACCTCGCGGCGGAAATCCAGGCTTAGCGTCGAGAGCGCCGTGCTGCCCAGAACGGCGCGGGCCTCGTCGATGATCATCATCTTGCCGTGCGGCTCGAACCCTCGGATCGGCTGCTTGCCGAACACCGTCACGGTAATCCCGTCGTCACGCCGCTCGCGCAGCAGCGACACCACATCCGGATCCGACAGCTTGTGATCGAGGATGCGAATACTGCTCCTGGCGCCGGCGATCAGGCCACGGATCTCGGCGCGCGATCGCTCGGGGCCGATAATCAGGCGCCGGCTGATCGGCCGGCGTGACGGCAGCGGCTTGCCGGCGGAGTCGGCGCGAAACAGTGTGAGCAGGCCTTTCACCACCGTGGGGTCCTGGGTGATCAGCACCGCGTCCCACGTCCGCGTGAAACACTTCCGCGTCGGGTTGAGGGTGGTGATGATCGCGGTCGTGCCGTCGGCCACGAGATACTTGGCGTGGTACTTCACCACTGGATCCGCGTAGCGCGTGACCACCGCGCCCATTTCCTCGAGCGCGCCCCACAGCTTCTTCAGCCGCTTCTTGCCGCCCTTGGCGCGCTTGGTGAGGATCGCCTCGACCTGGCAGCCGCGTTCGAGCGCGCTGGCCAGCGCGTCGAGGATCGAGAAATCGTCGCAGCGGAACAGCGACAGTACGAGGCGCCGGCGCGCCGCGCCGATGACGCCGAGGAGTGCCGCTTTGCGTTCGGCTGGAGCGAGGACCACCCGTTCCTTCGCGCCGGGGCCCCCACGACGCGGACTGTGCGTCGCGGGGTGGACGCTACCCGCGTTTGGGCGGCGACCAGGAGACATTTTTGATGCCCTTCTTGCCGTCGCCCATCAGCTGCGCGCTCAGATCCTCGAGCGAATCGGTGGGCTTGAGCGTGGTGAGGTATTTCGCCGTGGCTTCATCGCCCTGCGACACTTCGCGCGGCTCGAAGAGGATGCCGTTGACCGCGAACACATGATGCACGTGCGACAACGGGAAGTCGCGCTCTTCGGCGATGATTTCGACCATCATCGTCCGAGGGCGTTCCGAACTGAACATGTTGAGCAGCGGGATCAGCGCGCACAGGAAGAGCGTGCCGAGCCCGGCCACCGCGAGCGCACCCAGGCCGGCGGCCATGCCCAGGCCCATCAGCAGGAACAGGATGGTGATGTCGCGAGCGTCCTCGACCGGGGTCCGAAACCGGATGATGCTGGCCGCGCCGGCGATGCCGAACGCGCGCGCGAGGTTGTTGCCGATGATGATCATCATCATCGCGCCGGAGACGCACAGCAGCACCTGCGCCTGATCCATCGTGGGATTGCTCTGCCGCTCGGCGCCATGCCGATACTGGCGATGCACGATGGTCACGAGCACGCCGATCACCGCGGCGGCGATCAGCTTCGCCAGCTCGAACAGCGGATGCGCGAAGGTCGATTGCGTGGCGGCGGCGGCCGCCACCCGATCGCGGTTGGTGAACACGCCGGCGTCCGGCGTCACGCCCAATCCGAGATCCGGATACGTCACGCCGACACCGACCAGCGCCAGCCCGACAACCGTCACCGCGAGACCCGTCCAGACGCGATCCCAATGGATGTTCCTGGTCTTGACCTCGACCAGCGAGTCGACCACCTCGAGCACGCGCGTCAGCAGCGAGAGCTCGAGCAGCTCTCTCACGCGCGGATTCGGCGACACCAGCGTAAAGCGGCGGTTGAGGCGTTGCGCCGACGTATGGCCGCGCACCAGCGCGCGAATGCCGGCGCTGTCGGCGGTCGGCACGCCGCGCAGATCGATCACGACATGCGCGAAGCCGGATTTGAAAATTTCCTGGATGCGGCGTTCGAGTTCTTCCGCGGGCCCGCCGGCAATGAGTGGTTCCTGCGGAGACAGGACCATCCGATCGACCTTGCTGGCTTTGCCGGCAACAGATGCCATGACTTTGGAGTGACGAGACGGTACCACGTATGCTAAAGCTGGGCAAAGGTTGATGCATTACCCGTTGGTCCTGATGCTTCTCGGTATTGCAACGGCGTGTGCGAGCTCGCCGGCGGGTCCAACCGGCGGCGGGGGCACCGGCGGTGGCCGTCGCACGGGTGACACGGCGGTCGCGATCGGCGTTGGCGATATCGGCCAGTGCGGCCGCGGCGAAGTCGCCCAGGTCGCGCGCCTCGTCGCCACGCTCGACGGATCGCTGCTGCTCGCCGGCGACATCGCGTACTTCCAGGGCACCGCCGCCAACTTCCGCGACTGCTTCAATCCGTCGTGGGGCCAGTTTCGATCGCGATGGTTCGCCGTGCCGGGCAATCATGAGTACGAGTCCCCCGGAGCGGCGCCCTATTTCACGTATTTCGGCGACGCGGCCGGACCCGCCGGCGCCGGTTACCACGCCATCGTGATGGGCGACTGGCTAATCCTGATGTTGAACTCGAATATCCCGGCCACCGCCGGTTCGTCCCAGTGGGAATTCGCGCGTGCCGAGCTCGCGGCGCAGCGCACGCCGTGCACCATGGCCGTCTGGCATCACCCGCGCTTTACGTCCGGCCCCGGCGGACCGAACTTCTTCATGCACGACATGTGGGCGCTGCTGCAATCCGCGCGCGCCGAGATCATCCTCAATGGCCACGATCACCTCTACGAACGGTTCGCGCGGCAGACGCCCGATGGCCGCCCCGATCCCGCCAACGGCATCCGCCAGTTCACCGTGGGCACCGGCGGGGCCGAGCTCTACAACTTCGTGCGCGCCGCCGGCAACTCGGAAGAGCGCATCATGCGATACGGCGTGCTGCGGCTGACCCTGCGGCCAGCCCAGGTGGAATGGGAGTTTCTCACGCTCGACGGATCGGTCGCCGACCGTGGCCTCGATACCTGTCGTTAGGGTTACGATAAGCGGATGATTCGATCGATCTCCGCACTCGCCTTCACCGCCGCCTTCGCGGTCACGCTCGCTGGCAGCCAGCAAGCTCCTGTGAAGCCCATTCCGGCTCCCGAAGACGTTGCCAAACCGCCGGCTGAGGCGGTGACCAACCCTTCCGGCCTCGCGTCGAGAGTGCTGCAGCGCGGCACGGGCAGCGCGAAGCCGGTGGCCACCGATCTCGTCACCGTGCATTACACCGGTTGGACGACCGATGGCCGGATGTTCGACAGCTCGCTCGCCAACGCGCCGGCCACGTTCCCTCTCAACCGCGTGATTAGGGGATGGGGCGAAGGCGTCCAGATGATGGTCGTCGGCGAAAAGCGGCGCTTCTGGATTCCGCAGACCCTCGCTTACAACGGCATGAAGGACCGCCCTGCGGGAATGCTGGTGTTCGACGTCGAGCTGCTCGCGATCAAACCGCCGCCGAGCGTTCCGCCCGCCGATGTGGCGGCGCCTCCTGCCGACGCCAAGCGCACCTCGTCGGGCCTCGCCTACAAGTCGCTCAGCCCCGGAAAAGGCGGACAGCATCCCGAGAAAAGCAGCCAGGTGACGGTGCATTACACAGGCTGGACCACGGACGGAAAGATGTTCGATACCTCGGTCGAGCAGGGAAAGCCCATCACATTCGGATTGGGCGATGTCATCGAAGGCTGGACGGAGGGTGTCCAGTTAATGACCGTCGGCGAAAAGATGCGTTTCTGGATTCCCGAGCGCCTGGCCTACAAAGGCGAGCGGCCGCCGCGGGGAATGCTGGTTTTTGACGTCGAGCTCATCGCGATCAAGTGATTGAACGCCGTTCGGACTGTTCAATAATCGCGACCCGACTGTCAAACGGAACACTTCACACCTAAAGCTTACGGAGTCAATGACTTAACTGGAATTGGCTCCGGTTTTCAATCAATTAATGAGCTAAAACGATACACTGAGTCTTTGTGTCGTATTTAGTCGTTTTATTTCATGTGCTTCAAAACGACTCTAAAACAGGCCTGTTCTATTATTTGGTAAGACTTTATATGACATTAAGGTCTATATAGCGCCAGTTGGCCCACACATTGCTCTTGCTGGGGCCAATATGAACTCTCTCTTTCCGTGTCAGATTCGCAAAAAGGCGGTATGGGGTCGATCGTTTGCGATCGGCCTCATGGCCGTCCTCTTCGTTGTGAGCGCGGCCCCGGCCGAAGCGCAGCGAAGCGGATCCAAGCTAGTCACCAAGGCGGCCAGCCCGCAGCATCCCAAACTCGATCAGGCGCTGAACGCCGTTGCCGACGGCAACGGCTTTTCAGACGTCATCGTTGAGTTTTACGACGATTCAGACGGCGCCGACGCCATCCGCTCCAACGGCGGCACGGCCGGTCGTCGCCTCCGCATTCTGAACGCGCAGGCCGGCAGCATGCCGAACGCGCTGCTCAATCGCCTGGCCGACAATCCCAAGGTCAAGCGCGTGCATCGCGACCGCGAGGCACAGGGCGACATGGCGCGCACATCGGCGACCGTCGGCGCGCTCACAGCCCGTCTTAGCTACGGCTACACCGGCGCGGGCGTCGGCGTCGCCGTCATTGATTCGGGCATCACCGCGTGGCACGACGACCTCGGCGCGAGCGCGTCGAACAAGTCCGGCCAGCGCGTGACCGCCTTCGTCGACTTCGTCAACAATCAGCACACCAAGTACGACGACTGGGGACACGGCACGCATGTGGCCGGCATCATCGCCGGCAGCGGCTACGACTCGTACGGCCAGCGCGCCGGGATCGCGCCAGGAGCCAGCATCGTGGCGCTCAAGGCGCTCGACGCCGAAGGCAAGGGCAAGATCAGCAACATCATCGCGGCTCTTGAGTGGATTGTCGTCAACCGCGCGCAATACAACATCCGCGTCGTCAACATGTCGCTCGGCGCGGGCGTGTTCGAAAGCTACAACACCGACCCGCTGACTCTCGCCGCCAAGCGCGCCGTTGACGTGGGCATCGTCGTCGTCGCCGCCGCCGGCAACATGGGCAAGGCGCTCAACGGTCTTCCACAGTACGGGGCCATCTCGGCGCCCGGCAACGCGCCGTGGGTGCTGACCGTCGGCGCCTCGAGCACGCAGGGCACCACCGATCGCCGCGACGACAAGATGGCGCTCTACAGCTCGCGCGGCCCGACGATGATCGACTTCGGCGCGAAGCCCGATCTCGTGGCACCTGGCACGGGCACGGTCTCGCTGTCGACACCGAACAGCCTGTTCTATCTGACGAAAACCGCCTACCTCGTGTCGGGCACACGGTGGGGCCTGCTTTCTCAGCCGTACCTGACGCTGAGCGGCACGAGCATGGCGACGCCGGTCGTCGCCGGCAGCGTGGCGCTGATGCTGGAAGCGAACCCGAACCTCACGCCGAACATGGTGAAGGCGATCCTGCAATACACCTCGGAAGTGAAGAGGGGCTACGACTTCCTGACGCAGGGCGCGGGCTTCCTGAACACGCTCGGGGCCGTCCGCTTGTCGCGCTTCTTCGCCAACGGCGACAAGGGCGATCGGTATCCGTATATGGGCGCGTGGAGCAAGCACATCCTCTGGGGCAACCGTCGCGTGCGCGGCGGCGTGCTGACGCCTGGCGGAACGGCGTGGGGCCTCAACATCGTGTGGGGCGACTCGCTGACTCCCGCGGGCCAGAACATCGTCTGGGGTGAGAACTGCGATACCGCCGCCTGCGACAACATCGTCTGGGGCAACAACATCGTGTGGGGCGAGTCAGACGAGAACGACAACATCGTCTGGGGCAACACCGACGGCGACAACATCGTGTGGGGCAATTCGTCGGACGACAACATCGTGTGGGGCAACGGCGATTTCGACAACATCGTCTGGGGCAACTACGCCGACGACAACATCGTGTGGGGCAACGACTGCGGCGGCGCCGACTGCGACAACATCGTCTGGGGCAACAGCACCGACGACGACAACATCGTCTGGGGCAACGCCGAAGGGCTCGACAACATCGTGTGGGGCAACACCGACAGCCTCGACAACGTCGTGTGGGGCAACAGCGCCGGCGACGAAGACGTCTCGTGGGGCAGCTCGGCCGGCGACGACGAGTACATCTTCGGCGACGACACGGCCGAAGTGGAGTCGTTCAACCCGGATCTGTTCGACGACCTGTTCGAGGTCGAGCCGATTGAGACCCTCGCGCCCACTGGCAGCGACGGTTCGGAAGGAGGGCAGCAGTAATGGAGAAGATGCCTTTCCAACCCGAACTGCAGAGAGCCACGACCATGGGCGCGACCACCATCGCCGCCACCGTTACGACCACCAACTGGAAGGCCAGCCTTCCAGTCCTCGCGGGCTCGACGTTCACGCTGCGTGAGCTGCGAACCGAAGACGCGAAGTCACTGTTCGCGATGCTCACGACCGAAGAAGTGGCGCGATTCATTTCGCCGCCGCCGACCACGGTTGCAGGGTTCGAACGCTTCATCGCGTGGGCGCAGCGCGAGCGGGCGGCCGGCAACTACGCCTGCTACGCGATCGTGCCGCAGGGCATGACCACCGCGATTGGCATCTTCCAGGTGCGCTCGCTCGAGCCGGGCTTCGGCACGGCGGAGTGGGGCTTCGCGATGGGCTCGCAATTCTGGGGCTCGGGAATCTTCACGGAAGGCGCGCGGATGATTCTCGACTTCGCGTTCGACGTGATTGGAGCCAACCGGCTCGAAGCGCGTGCGGCGGTGGCCAACGGCCGCGGCAACGGCGCGCTCCGCAAGCTTGGCGCGGTGCAGGAGGGCGTGCTTCGCCGCTCGTTCCTACGCCACGGCATGTATCACGACCAGGTGCTCTGGGGAATCCTGGCTGAAGACTGGCGCATGCAGCGGGTGCTACAGACACCCGCCGTGACGCACTAACCCCTTCGACGCGAGGTCCCGGAACGTCACGTTCCGGGACGCTCGCTCAGGGCAAGCGACCTTCCGTCGTCACTCGGTTAGGCCCGGACATTTCCAGGGGTGTCCGGGCCTTTTTTTGTTCAGATTAGACACTCGCTGTTCCGAATTAAGACTATCGGTAACAACTCCATCCACAACAGATACTTAGACGGTCAGATTACAGTAAATAGTGCCCGTTCTGGTCTCAGAACAGAACTTGTTTACGGTGATAAATCACGGGAGATACCCCGCAGGCTCGTCACAAATAGGCACATACAAAAACGGCTAACTACCAGCATTGAGAGTCGTTTATGTGACATTGCAGCTATAACTGTTCGTTTGGTCGATGACTTGGCGTATGATTTGCTTTGCATTGGACCTGGTGAGTTCCTCCGCCCCTCGTAATCACGGCGCTGATAAGGCCGTGTGGGGTCGCGCAATTTTGCTCACCGCGCTGATCAGCTTCGCCCTGCCGGGTATACCGGCAGAGGCGCAGCTGCTCAAGCTCGGTCAGAGCAAGGCCTCGGCCGCTGCCGCGAAGCAGGCGGAACGCGAGGCTCGCAAAGCGCGGCGTCACGCCAAGCTCGATCAGCACCTCAACGACGCTGTTGAAGACAAGGCGTCGGGCGAGTCGGCCGTCATCATCGAGTTCCACGATGACCGCGACGCCGTGAACCTCGTCAAGGGAAATGGCGGCAAGGCCGGCCGCCGCCTCGGCATCATCACGGCGCGCGTCGCCAAGATGCCGAACCGCAAGCTCAAGGCACTCGCCAACGATTCACGCGTCAAGGGCATTCATCTCGACCGTCCCACCAAGTCGTTCGCCGGCCGCACCGCCGTCACCGTTGGCGCGCGCGCGGTGCAGGAGCTGATGGGTTACAACGGCGCCGGCGTCGGCGTCGGCATCATCGATTCGGGCATCACCAAGTGGCACGACGACCTGACCATGGCCAATGGCCAGGGCCAGCGCGTGGCCCACTTCGCGGATTTCGTGAACGGCTACACACAGACCTACGACGACTTCGGTCACGGCACCCACGTGGCCGGCATCGTGGCCGGCAACGGCCGCGACATGAACGGCGCCCGCACCGCGATTGCGCCGGGCGCGCACGTTGTTTCGCTCAAGGCGCTCGATGGCCAGGGCCACGGCACCATCAGCATGATCATCGCGGCGATCGATTTCGCGGTCACCAACAAGGACGCGTTGAACCTCCGCGTGCTGAATCTCTCGTTGGGCGCGGCCGTGACCGAGTCCTACAACACCGACCCGCTGACGCTGGCCGCCAAGCGCGCCGTCGACGCGGGCATCGTCGTCGTCGCCTCCGCCGGCAACCTTGGCAAGGGCGCCAACGGCCAGCCGCAGTACGGCGCCATCGGCTCGCCCGGCAACGCGCCGTGGGTGATCACGGTTGGCGCGTCGAGCCACAACGGCACGGTGCTTCGGCAGGACGACACGATCGCATCATTCAGCTCGCGCGGTCCGACCATGTATGACCTCGACGCGAAGCCGGACCTGGTCGCTCCCGGACACGGCACGGTGTCGCTGTCGGATCCGGTCAGCCTGTTCTACACGACGAAGACGCAGTACCTCCTCGGCGGACGGGTCGGCACGTCGTATACGCCTTACCTGACGTTGAGCGGCACGAGCATGGCGGCGCCGGTGGTTTCGGGCACCGTCGCGTTGATGCTGCAGGCGAATCCGACGCTGACGCCGAACCTGGTGAAGGCGATTCTCCAGTTCACGTCGCAGGAATATCCCGGATACGACGCCCTGACGCAGGGCACCGGCTTCCTCAACACGCGCGGCGCGGTCCAGCTCGCCGAATACTTCCAGCAGGCGGTGCCCGGCAGCACATATCCGTCGATGAACGGCTGGAGCAAGCAGATTTTCTGGGGCAACAAGCGCGTGCGCGGCGGCGTGCCCACGCCTGGCGCCACCGCATGGGGCGCCGACGTCGTGTGGGGCAGCACCGCAACGCCGTCCGGCAACCACGTCGTGTGGGGCGACAACTGCGCCGATGCTTCGTGCAGCGGCGTGGTCCTGGGCAATAGCGCCGACGACGACAACATCGTCTGGGGTAACTCCGACGACGACAACATCGTCTGGGGCAACTCCGACGACGATAACATCGTGTGGGGCAACTCCGACGACGACAACATCGTCTGGGGCAACGCTGAAGGCATCGACAACATCGTGTGGGGCAACAGCAACAGCGATTTGGACAACATCGTGTGGGGCAACTCCGACGACGACAACATCGTGTGGGGTAACTCCGACGACGACAACATCGTCTGGGGCAACAACGGTGAAGACAATATCGTGTGGGGCAACTCCGTGGGCGACTTGCCCGTACTCCAGAACGTTGTCGGCGATGAAACGAATGAAGTGAACCGCCTGCCCTCGAGCATGTGGGACGTGATGTTCCCGCTCGACGCGCAGTGGCCGACGACGACAAACGACGCGCCGCCCGCGGAAGAGACCGCGCCGCCGGCTGAGGAAACTGCTCCTCTGCCGCCGCCGCCGCCACCGCCGCCTTCGGATCCGTCAGGTTCACTGCTTGGGGGAATTGGAGGGCTCTTCTAATGGAAGGATGCCCTTCAACAATCAGATTGATGAGCGAGCCGCCTTCGCCGAGGCTTCGGCGCCCAGGGCCACAGCCATGATTCGCACTAGCATGACCATGAGCACGAGCCGACCGGCGACGATAACGACGGTGACGACCAGCGACTGGAAGGACGGCCTTCCGGTGATCACGGGGTCGACCTTCACGCTTCGTGAGCTGCGCCTGGAAGACGCGCCCTCTCTGCTGGCGATGCTGACCACCGAGGAAGTGTCGCGGTTCATTTCGCCGCCGCCGACCACGGTTGAAGGCTTCGAGCGCTTCATCATGTGGGCCGGGCGCGAGCGCCAGGCCGGCAACTGCGCCTGCTTCGCGGTTGTGCCGCAGGGGTGCACCGCCGCAGTGGGCATCTTCCAGCTCAAGTCCCTCGAGCCGGGCTTCGCCAATGCCGAATGGGGCTTCGCGCTGGGTTCCCAGTTCTGGGGCACGGGCATCTTCGCTGAAGGGGCCCGCCTCATCGTGGACTTCGCCGTCGACATCATCGGCACGCACCGCCTCGAGGCGCGTGCGGCGGTGGCCAACGGCCGCGGCAACGGCGCGCTCCGCAAGATTGGGGCCGTGCAGGAAGGCGTGCTGCGGCGCTCGTTCTTCCGCAACGGCGTCTACCACGACCAGGTGATGTGGGGCATCGTCGCCGACGACTGGCGCCTGCAGCGACTGTCGCAGGAGCCGACCGCCGTCACCATCAACTAATTCCAACTCGCGTTTCACCAATAGGGCTCGGACGTTCCAGGGACGTCCGGGCCCCTTTTTATGTACACGGTAGACTGGGCGGATGGCGCAGGAATGGAGAGCCATCCGAGTTGACCGCGGCGACCACGGCGTGCGCGTGGACCGCGTGCTGCTTCGTCACCTGCGCGACGGGAAGGGCATCTCGCGCAACCGCATCCAGAAGTGGATCGATGGCGGCGACGTCCTGGTCAACGGCGTTGCGCCGCCGCGGGCGGCCTGGCGCATTCAATCCGGAGACGAGCTGCGGGTCCGGGTCCGCGTCATCCCCACCCGTGCCAGGCCCGCGCCCGAAACCTTACAACTGGATGTCCTCTACGAAGACGACGATCTGATTGCGATCAACAAGCCCGCGGGGCTGGTCGTGCATCCGTCGTATCGCAACACCACCGGCACGCTGATGAACGGCCTGCTGGCGCTGGCGCAGGCGTGGCCCAAGGGCTCGACGCCGGCGCTGCTGGGAAGACTCGACAAGCTGACGTCGGGTATCGTGCTCGTGACCAAACGCTCGACCGTCTATGCCGCGCTGCAGCAGGCGATCGTGGCGAACCGGATCGACAAGGACTATCTCGCGATTGTCTGCGGCAAGCCATCCCCGCCGAGAGGCACGATCAATCTCGCGCTCGATCGCGATCCCTGGGATCGCCGGCGCGTGACGGTGACCGATCGCGGCGGCCAGCCGTCGGTGACGAAGTACGAACGGCTGGCCACGACGGGGGCGTTCTCGACGGTGCGCTGCCGGCTGATTACCGGACGCACGCATCAGATCCGCGTGCACCTGGCCGCGAAGGGGTGGCCGATCGTCGGCGATGCGACGTATCACACCATGTCTATCCGGGCGCCGAAGCCTTCGCGAAGGCGGCCGGACACCACCGGTGCATCTGCGCCTGTCAAGTTTCCGAGACAGGCGCTGCATGCGTGGCGGCTGGCATTCAGACACCCGACCACCGGCAAGGAGCTGTCGATCGAAGCGCCCATTCCGGCCGACATGCGTGCCTTGGCCGCCGAACTAGACGTCTTGAAGGACGCGAATTCATCCGGCTTGAGTCAACTTTTCAACGCCCTTCAAGACGTCTCGCGCCGCGGAGCGGCGCAAGACAACGCTGCCCTGGCGAGGCGGAGCCGCCCCGCACATAATCGCCCCTCCGAGGCGGAGCCTCGCTAGGATTACCGGCATGAGCTCCACGGCTACCGCTCGTGTGCGCGACGCGCTCGCGCGCCAGCCTCGCCTGCCACTCGCCACTTTGCCAACACCGCTGTACGACGCGACCCGCCTTCGCGATGCTCTCGGCGGATCCAACCGGTGTCCGCGGATCCTGATCAAGCGCGATGATTTGACGACGCTTGGCCTCGGCGGCAACAAGGCACGAAAGCTCGAATACCTGGTGGCGGACGCGAGAGCGCACGGCGCCGTCACGTTGATCACGACGGGCGCGGTGCAATCGAATCACGCGCGGATGACCGCGGCGGCCGCCTGCGTGGCCGGCATGCGCTGTGTGCTGGTGCTCACGTCGACGGAAGAGGAGCCGGCGGTGGCAGGCAACCTGCTGCTGGACAAGTTGTACGGCGCCGACATTCGGCTCGTGCCCTCACTCGACCCAATGTTTGCGGTCGGCAATGACGAACCGGTGGTGGCCGAGGTCGTGGCGGAAGAACAGGCGGCAGGCCGCACACCGTATGTCATTCCGGTGGGCGGGTCGAGCGGCATCGGGGTGTTGGGCTACGTCAGCGGAACCGCGGAGCTCGTCGAGCAATTGCGCGAGGCCGGCGTCACGCCGTCGCGCCTGTATTACGCCAGCGGCTCGCGAGGCACGCAGGCGGGACTGACGCTTGGCGCCAGGTTATGCGCGGCGCCGTATCGCGTGTGCGGTATCGCCGTAAGCGGTGGTGAACTCGAGAAGATCGAGCGCGCGAAACGGATCGCGAACGAAGCCGCCACGCGGCTCGGGTTACCCGAGCGGCTGGAGCTTGCGGATCTGATCACGGATCAATCGCAGATCGGCGAGGGCTACGGCATCCCGACCGAAGCGGCGCTCGAAGCGATTCGGCTATTGGCGACGACCGAAGCGATTCTGCTGGATCCCTGCTACACGTCGAAGGCGATGGCCGGAATGATCGACGACATCCGCAGCGGTGCGGTGGCGCCTTCGGAAACCGCGGTGTTCCTGCACACGGGCGGCATGCCGGCGCTGTTCACGCGAGACTTCGCCGCTGTCATTGCGGCTGAGTGATCCAGTCCTTCGGAATCTTGGCCACGTTTGCCTCTGTCTCGAAAACCCCCCAGGCCGCTTCGGCCTGCTCCAGACGCCGCTGGGCACGCTGGCGGAGGCTGTCCAATTTCCTTTGCTCGCGCGGATCCGAGGATGGCGACGGCAGGTCGACTGCGGCCAGATCTTTCCTGGCGGCGTCCAACCGGCTACGGAAACCGGCAGCACGCGCGCGCCAGGTGCCCTCGTTCTCCTTGCTTACCGTGTTGCCGACCTGCTCCACGCTCCGCGCGATGATTTCATCAGCGCTGACGTTGCCGCCCGTTGAAACGCTCTCGAATCCGCCGGTCGATGGAGCGCTCGCCGGCTGCTCAGCGATCGCAGGCGCCAGGTCGGCGTTGGTATGGACCTTAGTCGCCTTCTTCCCCGGCCCCGCGCGACGGGCTCCCTCCTGCCTTGCGAGTTCGGCGAGCGACTGCGTCTGCGTGAAAGCAGGCGCTGCAACCAACAGTAACGCCGCGGCGATCGCCGGTATACGCATGTGGCTACTGCTGCTCCATCCAGCCGCGAACGTTGTTGGTGTAGACGGTCGGTCCAGGAGGCGTAACGATGCCGTCGAACCCCCCGTTGTAAGTGATGGTCGGGTTGCCCGAGATCGTGCAGTTGTCCACGATGTTCGTCGTGCCGACGCCGTTCTTGACAATGATCTGCCCGCGGATGTCGGGATTCCCTGAAATCATGAGCTGGGCCCTGACCAAGCTTTGACCTTCGACCGCCGAGAGCGGGTCTGCGTCCAGGTTGCCGTTCATCTTCAGGTCGCCGTTCGTGATGAACTGCAGGTTCGACGCGTTCTGCGGTGTCAAGTACGGATTTCCCGAGACCTCAATCGATCCTGTTGAAATGATCGACAGGGGCACCGGACTCTTGGAAGAACCCGGGTTGCCCGAGACCTTGGCGTTGAAATTGCCCTCGACATAGAAGGTGCCGGCGGCCGCGCTGTTTCCCGAGATTTGCCACGTGTCTCCTCCGCTCAGCTCCCATCCGGTGTTGGCCACCGGCAATCCTGTTGCCACGAGGATTACTGTTCCGTCGGTCTTCAGGAGATGCGTTGCCAGACCAAGGTAGTCTTCGGCATTCACCGTCGGGACATTGATGCTGGGCATATTCCCGCCCATGGTGCCGCAATCGGCAGGGCAGTCGCCGGCCTCCCAGCCGTCGTTGGCCTCGAAATCGCCAGAGGCGGTCGCGTTCTGCGAGATGTAGGTGGATCCTCCGTTGATGTCGAGGTCGCCGTTGCTATGCACGCTACCATAGTCACCGTCGATGGTCGGATTTCCGGAAATATCCAGATCGCCGTCGACGATAATCGCCGGGTTGGAGGTGGTCGCGGGACTGGCCGGACTTGCAGCGCTGGTCAGCACGCGGGCCAGTTGCACCACCGTATTGCTGGGGCCCAAACCGGTCACGCGCAGGATCAATGTGTCATTGGCATCGGTCACGGCGATTCCGTCCTCGGCCATCGCCAACAGCTGCGGGGCCGTCAACGCGACGCCACCGTACAGCGCCGGATCGTCGTCGTCGAGGATCTGGATGGTGTACCTGTACTGATTGTTGGCATCGAGACCATACGGCGACGCGCCGGTCAGCATGAACCCGACACTGCCATTGTCCGTGTTTACCTCCGCGGCGGCGTTGACGGCATCGACGGCGGCGTCGGCCCCCGAGAGCAGATCGGTCGAGTTATCGACGCGAATCGCCTCGATGGCGCGGTTCATGCCGGCTTCGGCCGCGGCGCGCGCGCCGGCATAGTAGACCTCATTTACGGCCATCGTTGATTCGACGTTGCCGTTCATGGCGAAACCGGTCGCCAGGCCCGAGAGCACGGCCATCAACAGCAGGACAATAATCAGGGCGACGCCTTTTTCCGAACGTGTCTCGACGATAGTTGTGGTGGTCATCGGCTTCTCACTTTTACTTCACTAAACAGGTTGCGCGTCATCGGCTGTCCCGACGACTCCTCGATTGTCCGCGTGCGAATGGTGATTCGCGTTTCGACCCACGCCACGTCGGCCGCGCTTCCGGTGGCCGGGTTGTTGGGGTCGATCTCGCCACGCGCCGAATTCCGGTAGACGAAATTCAGACCCTCAATAACTGTGTCGGTGCGCGTCGAAACCGCGCCGCCGGTGTTGTTGTCGAGGAAGACGATCGTGTTGTTGACGTTATCGTGCGAAATCGTGACATCCTCGTTCGCCTGCGTGCACGCGCCAACTGCGCCACCGAACAGGCCGTCAGGAGGATTGGCGTCCGTCATAAGCCTGATGTCATTGCTGACGAGGTCTAAGTCGGGATCGAACCGGATGCCCGTGATCACAGTATTCGCGGCTGGGCAAGCCGTGGTCCCCGGGTTGCTCGCTTTGTTGTAAGGGTCGTTGCTCGCGCCGCGAAGATAACGGCCGATCCAGTCGAGCGCGTAACGGCCCTCCTGCTCGGCGGCCGAATCTTCGAGCTGACGCCGGTAGCCGTTCTGGATCTGTTGGGTCAGCGCCACGGCCGCACCGAGAACAACGACCATGGCCGTCGTGGCGACCAACAGCTCGATCATAGTGAAGCCGCGAGCGTTGCGAAACGTGTTCATGGGCATGGCCAGCACCGGATAATGGTGACGAGGTCAACGGGGTTCGTGACGCGCCGATCGTTGGTAATGGGAATCGCGCGGACGGTGACGCGGCGTGTTGTGCCCGCCACGACGGGGGTCGGCACGCCGTCCCTGACGCCTTGATCGCCAAAATTGAGCGCTTCCACGAGCCAACGGCGCCGCCACTGAAGGTTGCCCCCCGTGCCTGCCGCCGGCACGTCGAAGTGATTGGGGTCGTCCGCGGTGAGGCTGCCGCCGGGCGCAAGCTCGTTGAACGCAAAATTCCGCGACATCAGCTCGTCAATCTTGTCCTGCGCGAGGCGCATCCCAGTAGTCTGGTTGCGGCCAAGCTGCTGCATGCGGAGAGTGATCACCATCAGCTCGGCCATCGACACCAGTGCCACCGTGAGGATGACCATCGCGATCAGGACCTCGATAAGGGTGAATCCGCGATCGTTAGAAGGCTGCAAAGGTTATTTGCCCCGTGGTTGAAACAGTTAATTGCCTGGAGAACGTCTGGTCGCCGGTGTAGGTCACGGTGATCGGCAATGGCATCACGCCGACGCCAATGAGCGAATACTGGCCGCGGCCATTCACTTCGAGAACCGGCAGGCCGGCAGTGAAACTCACATTGCGCGGCACTGTATAGATACCGCTGTCGTGTTGGTAGGTTTGGATGCAGCGGTCGGCGGCGTCGTCGAGCAGGGCATTACCCTGGACGGCGAGCACGCGGTACTGCCCGGCGGCGGGACAGGCAAACGTCACGCGAAACCTCTGGTTACGCGTAACGGCCTTCAGTCGTGCCTGCCGGATCTGCGACCCAATCTGTTCCGACACGGTCCACACGGCGTTGCGGTTCGTGGACCCGCTCAGGTACGGGATGGAGATCGCCGAGATCACGCCGATCATTCCGAGCATCACCAGCAGTTCCAACAGCGTGAACCCTCGACTTGATTGCATGCCCTGGGAACAGCAAGGGGAAGGCCAGCGCGACCCTTGGCCCGTAACGTATTGAATGGTGGTCATTTGTGCGTAGAGGAGCGCATCAGGAGGCACCCGGTGTGTGCCGATTTGGAACAAATGATTACCAATTCGTAATAGAATCGGCGTCTATTAAGTCTTACTCCGTCCTCTTATATCGGTCCGCTGCGCCTCTTTCCCTAGTGTTTTGGGCCGGGTGGCCGGTCGTTTTCAGGCTATTTGCGCAGCTCTCCTATTCCTCGAACATGAACGGATACTTGTAATCCGTCGGCGGGGCGAACGTTTCCTTGATCGTTCGCGCGCTGACCCAGCGCATCAGGTTCATCTTCGAACCGGCCTTGTCGTTGGTGCCAGATCCCCGCGCGCCGCCGAACGGCTGCTGGCCGACCACCGCACCGGTGGGCTTGTCGTTGATATAGAAATTGCCGGCGGCGTTGCGTAGCGCAGACGAGGCCTCGATGATGGCGGCCCGGTCGCGCGCGAACACCGCGCCGGTCAAGGCGTACGGCGACGTCCCATCGACGATGTCGAGCATCTCGGACCACGTCGCGTCTTCATACGCGTAGACGGTGAGCACCGGCCCGAAAATTTCCTCGCACATCAGTCGATACGATGGATCCGTCGTTTCGATGAGCGTCGGTTCGATGAAATACCCTTCGTCGCCCTTGCCGCCGCCACCCTGAATCACCTTCGCGTTCTTCTTCGCATCGTCGAGGTACTCGGAGATCTTGTCGAACGCTTTCTTGTCGATGACGGCGCCCATGAAGTTGCGGAAGTCGCGCACGTCGCCGACTTTGATCTCTTTCATCATCGCGACCATGCGATCGCGAATGTCGTTCCACCGCGACTTCGGCACATACATGCGGCTCGCCGCCGAGCACTTCTGGCCCTGGAACTCGAACGCGCCTCGCACCGCGGCCACCGCCACTTCCTGCGGGTCGGCCGAGTGATGCACGACGATGAAGTCCTTGCCGCCGGTTTCGCCGACCAGCCGCGGGTAACCGCGGTACTTGCCGAGATTCTGGCCCACGCGCTGCCACATGCTGTTGAAGACGCCCGTGCTGCCGGTGAAGTGGATGCCCGCGAGATCGGGATGCTCCAGCAAGCCGTTGGTGATCTGCACGGCGTCGCCGGGAAGGAAATTGATCACGCCCGGCGGCAGACCCGCGGCTTCGAGCAGGCGGATCACGTAATACGCGCTCAGCATCGCCGAGCTCGCGGGCTTCCACACCACGGTGTTGCCCATCAGCGCGGGCGCGCCGGCGAGGTTGCCGCCGATGGCCGTGAAGTTGAACGGCGACACCGCGTAGACGAAGCCCTCGAGGGGCCGGTACTCCATCTGGTTCCACACGCTGTGCGAGCTGTCCGGCTGCTCCGACAGTAATTCCTGTGCAAACGCGACGTTGAACCGCCAGAAGTCCACCAGCTCCGACGCCGCGTCGATCTCGGCCTGGAAGGCGGTTTTCGACTGGCCGAGCATGGTGGCGGCGACGATGGTCGATCGCCAGGTGGTGGTCAGCAGTTCGGCGGCGCGCGTAAAGACGGCGGCGCGATCCTCGAACGACCAGCTCGACCACTCCTGGCGCGCCGCGACGGCGGCGTCGGCGGCCTGCCGCACGTGCTGCGGGGTGGCTTTATGAAAGTTCGCCAGGACATGCGCGTGCTTGTGCGGCATCACGCTCCGTTCGGTGGTGCCGGTGCGGATCTCCTTACCGCCGATGATGAGGGGAATGTCGATGGTCTCGGCCGCCATCTGCTTGAGGCGGTGCTTGAGCTCGGCGCGAGCTGGCGTCCCCGGGGCGTAAGTCAGGTTGGGGTCGTTCTCTGGACGGGGCACGCGGCGGCGGCCGGCAAATACGTCAGGCATGTGAGGTCCCATTAATCAAGATCACTTTCCATTGTACGTCGTCGACTGTTCCAAGCCCCAAGCCCCAAGTCCCAAGTCCCAAGCCCCAAGCCCCAAGCCCCAAGTCCCAAGTCCCAAGTCCCAAGCCCCAAGCCCCAAGCCCCAAGCCCCAAGTCCCAAGTCCCAAGCCCCGGTTACAATTCGCCCGTGCGCCGTCGACTCGTCCTGCTGATCGTCGCGCTCGTGGCCCTTTCCGTCGATGCCGT
>CAZEMI010000204.1:0-3159 GCA_964513235.1 uncultured Acidobacterium sp. | reverse complement strand
TCGCCATGTCGGCATTTGCCGCCGTCATGGGCCTGCTCGCCGCGAAATTCAGCCGGCGGCATTCCAGCAGCCTTCTCTATGCCTCATCGGCCGCCGCGCTCGTGATTGGCGGCTTCTGGCTCGTCGGGCGGTGATGCAGGTCCCCGGCGTCGCCGCGGCGTTGGTCGTCATGCTCGCGGGCTTCTGGCTCGCCGATTTCATCGGACAGCAGATTCTTGCCGCGCAGGGCCTGACCGGCAGCAGCCCGGTGTCGGGCGTGCCGGTGACAATCGTGCTCGGCCTGTTGCTGCGCAATACGCTGCCGCTGCCCGTATCGCTCGCGCCTGGTTTGAAGTTCGCGGCCACCAACATCCTTCGCGCCGGCATCGTGCTGGTGGGCATTCGCCTGAGCGTGTTCGATGTGCTGAAGCTCGGCATCGCGGGCCTGCCGGTGGTGCTCGCCGCGATTACCACCGGCGTGCTGTTTGTCACCTGGTTCAATAAGAAACTCGGTCTGCCACCGCGCCTGGGCACGTTGATCGCGGCTGGCACCAGCATTTGCGGCGTGACCGCGATCGTGTCCACCGCGCCGGCGATCGAGGCGGACGAACGGGAAGTGGCATACGCGGTGGCGAACGTGGTGGCGTTCGGATTGATCGGGATGCTGGTCTACCCCTATCTCGCCCACTCGCTGCTGACCACGTCAGAGTCGATCGGGTTATTCCTCGGCACCGCGGTGCACGACACCTCACAAGTGATGGGCGCCGCGCTGACCTACAAGCAGGTGTACGGAGACGACGTGGTGTTGCGAGTCGCGACCGTGACGAAGCTGACCCGCAATATTTTTCTTGCCGTGGTCATCCCCCTCCTGACGTGGATGCACATGCGATCGAAGGCCACCGTCGGATCAGGAGGCATCGGCGCGGTGACGACGTTCGTGCCCGGTTTCGTGGTGGGTTTTCTCGCGATGGCACTGGTGCGATCGATCGGCGACGCCACGCTCGGCTCGCTCGGCGCGGCGTTTGGCGTCCTCAGCGCCGAGTCGTGGGCGTCGATCACGACAGACCTCGGAGATTTCTGGGCGTCCCAAGTCCTGCTCGGCACCGCGATGGCTGCGGTCGGTTTGAACACGAACTTCGGGGTGTTCAAAGGGGTTGGGTTGAAGCCGTTCGCTGTGGGTATGGCGGGTGCGCTGGTGGTTGGAGCTGTGGGAATGGCGATGGCGGTGCTGCTCGGGGGGTTCGTGAGGCTCTAAATTGTCAAATTAGCGATTGTCAATCGACTGACTGTTGCGTGATTGAGGAATTGCCGAATGAGTGACTCGATTTGACAATTGTCGATTGCCCAATCGAATCGCCAATTCACAAATCACGAGATCACGCAACAGTCAGTCGATTGACAATCAGTCGATCGGCAATTATTCAGGGAACATGACTGGAGTGCCGGAACTCCACCAGGCGCAGCAGCGCCCGATCCATCGCCGCATCGATCTCCCGCGTGGGCACCCGGAAGCCGTTGACCATGAGGGAAAAGACCAGCGGTTCTCCCTCGACCGTGACGATGTAGCCCGACAACGATCTCACCTGTGACATCGACCCGGTCTTCGCCCACACGCGGCCGCTCACCGGCGTGTCTTTGAGCCGGTTGGCGAGGTTGCCATTGACCCCGAATACCGGCAACGCAGCACGGTACAACTCCGCATGTTTCGGGTCGGCCCAGAGATACGTCAGCAACCACGTCAGCGCGTCCGCGGTGAGGTAGTCGTAGCGCGACAGGCCGGAACCGTCCCTCGCGAGGAAATACTCGCGGAAGATGCCCCACTTATTCAGGGTCGCCTCGATCGCGGCAAGGCCGCCGGCGGCCGACTTGGGCTTGCCCTCCGGCGACATCGATCGCAGCATCGTCTCCGCGTAAATGTTGCGGCTCCACTTCAGCGTGACGTCGATGATCTCAATGAGTGTCGGCGACTTGTCCTCGATCAGCAGCGTGGCCTGGCTCATGTCCGGTACCACCCGCATCGCATCGATGTCGAGCGGCGTCCGTTCGATGGTGACGCCGTGACGGCCGAACGCGACGCGCAGGGCGTCGAGATACCCCTGCGTGGGATTGTCGACGGCGGCATATTCGGTGATCGCCGGCGAACCCAGCGCCACCTGTCCGCTCACCGTCAGCCGATCCGTGCCGGGAGGCCGCAGCAGCGTGATGCGGCCCGGCTCACCCGCCGCGGCCGTGGTGACCTGGTGATCGATGGTGAGCCCGCTGCCGGGAGGCGACACGCTGATGATTGCGCGCGCACCCGCTTCGAGCCCCGGGCCCACCAACAGCTCGACCTGGTTCTCGTGGTATTGCAGCGCGCTGACCGCGGCGCCGTAACCGAACGCCAGATCGTCCCACGCCCAGCCGAGGCCCCAGCCCGGCTCTTCGAAGGCGTTGTCGTCGCCGATCAAATAGCCGTTGACCTGCCGAATGCCCTTGGCGGCAAGCTGTTTGCCCCACTCGTCGAAAATCGCCCAACGCTGCGGGTGTCGCGGGTTGATGGTGGGATCGCCATCCGAGACGACGATCAGATCGCCGTTGAGGGCGCCGTTGCTGTCGACGGTGCCGGTCGAGTAGATCCGCGTGGTGTAGCGATAGTCCCACCCCAGCCGCTCCGCCGCCGCGGCGGCCGTCAACAGCTTCTGGTTCGAGGCCGGCGTCTGCAGCCGGAATGAATTGAAGCTGTAGAGCGTCTCCCCGTGCCGCAGCGAGTGGACCGCGGCCGACCACAAGCCGTGATCGACGGTGCGCTCGGAAAAGATGGCGCGCAAATCGCGGCGCAGCTCTTCATGGGGAGAAGGATTCGCCAGCGCCTGTGCCAGCGTTGGCGGCGTCGGCGATCGCGGCGCACACCCGGCAGCGAGGGCGAGCACCACGACCCAGGTCGCCTTCATTTTTTGTCGCTGGGCTTCTCGTCCGTTGACGGCGGCATCACCACGGCGTCAAAGGCCAGCAGGGCGGCGCGCATGGCCATGGTCTCGAGCTTGGCCACGCCGGCTTCGCCGTCGCGCACGGCATAGGCGTTGTCGCCGACGGAACCAAACCGCACGCGCTCGAACTTGCCGTCGTCGTAGCTGGTGCTGACCACCAGTGCGGGTTGGTCGAGGCCGGTTCGCGTGTTGCCGCTCACGAACGACTCGGCCC
>CAZEMI010000203.1:0-8896 GCA_964513235.1 uncultured Acidobacterium sp. | reverse complement strand
CCCTGGCTCATCGGTGAGACCGCCTGATGCAGCGGTTTGTACGATTGATGCTCGATGGGTGAGCCTAGCTCTTCATCGTCAGACCAGATCGTAGTTCAGCGCGTCGGCGAGCTGACTGAGCGGCGCGAGGAGTTTCGGGCTGTCGAGACGCTCGTTAAACGCCGGTGCGGCGGGCAAGGCACGGAGGGCTCGCTCGTAGAGAGCAGCGCATTCGCGATTGGTAATGGACGACGGGTACCAGATCCCTTGGGCGGCCGTGTACGAGTCGTAGATCGCGCGGGACCACGCGCGGGCCTTGCCGCGGTTACCTGAGTTGATGGCCATGTTCCCACCTGCGCGAACCGGCCATCTGCCACTGGTGTCGAGCAACTGCAGCGCGGCCTCCAGATCAATCGCCGCCAGCCAGGGCTCGTTCCGGCGTCGATCGATCACCTTGGTCTCCTGAAACACTTCGCCGAGCACCGTGAGGACCGCGTCGGATCCGCTCGTGGCGTAAAGAATCCCTCTTGTCTGCACGCCCTTCGGCAACAGGTGGTGATCGAAGCGGCTCGACGTCGGTCCGACATGTCGGAAGGCGTTCCAGCGAGTCGGATAGGCGCCGCCGCCGAAGTAGATTCGCCATAGGCGCGAACCGGTCGGGCAGGAACGAAAGATCGGCGGCACGGAGAATCTGTCGGGAGGATCGGGAAGCTCTTCCACTCGGCCGAGTGCCCCCTCTAGAGATCCCCGGCGAGCTCGGCGACGGGTTGAACGCTTCGGCCCTGCGCCAGCCAATCCAAGGGTGAGACCAAGTGTCCGTCCTGCTCAAGATCGATGTGTGGCTGGCGGAACCAGTTTTCCACGGCCACGGGGTCCAGCTCCCGATCGAGATGTGAGATGACCCGGTCGACGTTTGGGACGAGCCCCTTCGACGCAAATTGGAAGGCCGGCAGGCGCCAAACGTTGCCGTCGCGGATGCCGTAGAGCGTCGGCGGATCGGCGAGAAGCCGCTGCCGGACGCGCCCCGTGCTGACGCCGAGCCGCTTGGCTGCCTGCCCGGCATTGAGGCTGCCCGTGAGGATCGCGTGATACTTTGCCGCTCGCACCGCGAGCGGCCGAAAGGCCAGCTGCCCGCCGATCGGCACGCCCCCACTCTCGAGCGCACGTTGCTCGTCGAGCGTCAAGGCGGTCTGCGCGACGGCCGCTTGCTCGTACGCACGCCCGACCGCTTCGCGAACCGCCGCGTACATCGTTCGCTCCCGGAAGCAGTCCGCCACGGCGTCCGGCAGTTGGTCGAGACCATATTGCGGCGGCGACCAAGCGTGCACGGTCTCGGACGCGGTTACCCACACGATCCCGGCGTCGCGGGTTTCCTTGCGAAGCCGCAGCGTCTGCAACATGTGAAACCCATCGTCGCCCGGCAGAGCAACGTCGAGGATGATGACGTCCGGACAGGAACGCGTGGCCGCATCGACCGCGCCCGTGACGTCCGCGAACACGAGCCTGGCCCACGGCAACTTCTTCCGAATGCGCCGCTCGGCTCGCTTGTCGGGCACGACCGCGAGCACCTTGGCTGTTAACGTATCCATGTGTCGTTAGCTGTCGTTAGTATGGCTCACACGGCTGGGCGCGTCAATGCCTCGCCCGATGTGTCGGCGAAGCCTGAGCCCGTTGACGTCCTGTCCGAGTGCTGACGGGACGTAAGGGACACGATAGTCGTTCGCTCCGAGGGACCTCACCGGATCAAGGACTTAGGCTGTGGAAGTTCGATAGTGCGACTGGCCTGTCATTTAAGTTGTTTATTATGAGCACGTTAGAGAATTGGCTCCTCGGGCTGGACTCGAATCCGCCTTCGCTGAAGCTACGGCGGGACAAGCCATTAACCCTCCGGTTAACAGCCGGGGGATCCCCCGCCTAAACCTAAACTAAAGGCGGGGGCTACCTGGCGGTGCTATACGACGTCATTCAACCCGCAATGCCTGTACCGGGTCTTCACCGGCCGCGCGCCGGGCCGGGATGTAGCAGGCGGTCGCCGCGATGATCAACATCAACAGCGCCGCACCGCCAATCGTCAGCGGATCGGTGGGCGCGACGTTGAACAGGAAGCTCTGAAGGATCCGTGCGCCACCGATGACGCCGACCAGGCCGACCGCGACGCCGAGCGCCGACACGAGCAGTCCCCGGACCACGACGAGCCGCATGATGTCGGTCCATGCGGCACCGAGGGCCATGCGCACGCCGATCTCACGACGGTACTGCGACACGATTGCGCTGAGGACGCCGTACAGCCCAGCGGCCGCGAGCAGGAGCGCCAGAGCGGCGAATCCCGTGAGCACGATCAGCGCGAACCGGCGAGTCGTTAGCGTGCGTTCCACCAGGTCGTCGAGAGTCGACGTGCGATAGAAGGTCTGCAGCGGATCGAGGCTCCACACGGCGAGCTTCGAAGTCTCGATGAGCGTTTCGGGGGGAACCGCCGTGCGGGCCACGATGGCGAGCGACCCCATCGGATGCTGCGCGAACGGCATCAGGATTTCCGCGCGCGGGGCCTCGTCGAGCCGCGCGTGCCGCTGCGCGCGCACCACGCCGACAATCTCGGCCTGCGTGGGGCGGCCAACCTGCCGGAACTCGATGCGTTGACCGACCGCCTCGATGCCGCGCAAGTAACGAGTAGCGAACGCCTCGCTGACCACCACCACCCGCGGCGCATCGGGACCATCACGCGGCTCGATCAGGCGCCCGTTGACGAGCGCGATGTCCATCACGTTGAAGTAGCCGGGCGTGACGACGTTGAGCGAGATCGCGCTCATCTCGCTGCCGGCCGGCGGCGGTGGCTGATCCAACAGCCGCACCGGGCCGCGAATGTCGACGTTCGATTCGAGGAACGGCATGGCGCGCACGGTGCCCACCGTCTGGACGCCGGGCAACTGCGCGATCCTCTCGGTGACGCGATCGTGGAAACTCCGGAGCGCCGCAGGTCCCGTGTTGCGATCGCCAGTAAAGATCTGCAGCACCATGACGCCCTGTTGCCGGAAGCCGGTGTCGACATTGAGCAGGTTGACGAAGCTCCTGAGCAGCAGGCCGGTCCCCGACACCAGCATTAACGCCAGCGCCACCTCGACGGCGACCAGTCCCAGTCGCAGGCGTCGTTGTCCGCCATCGGCGGTCATGGTCCGCAACCCCGGTTGCTGAAGGCCGGCTCCTGAGAGCCGAAGCGCGGGCACGAGACCGGCCGCCACGGTGACGCCGGCGGCGAGCAGCGCCGCAAACAGGAGCGCTGCGCCATCGACGTGAAGGCTGTCGAGCCACAGGACTTCACGCGGCCCCCAGGTCGCCAGGCTGCGCATCGCCAACTGTGCCAGCAGCACGCCCGCCAGCGACGCGACCGACGCGATCAACAACGTTTCGGCAAGGAGCTGAGTGACAACCCGGCGGCGGTCCGCACCAAGGGCCGTCCTGACCGCGAGCTCGTGCTGGCGGGCCACGCCGCGCGCCAGCAGCAGGTTAGTGACATTGACGCACGCAATCAGGAGCACGGCAAACACGGCAGCGGAGAACAGTCCGACCGCCGGCCGCACCTCGCCAACCAGATGTTCGCGAATGGAAATGATCGAGGCGCGCACGCCTTTGTTCGCGCGTGGATTCTCGGCCTCGATCCGGGCCGACACGGCGTCCATCTCGACTTGCGCCTGCACGAGGCTCACGCCCTCTTTCAGACGGCCGACGACCTGCCAATAGCCACTGGAGGTGCGCTGTGTCTCGTACCCCTGCATCGCCCTGGCGGCCCACACCTTGACGCCGCCGGGATTGTCTTCGAGCAGGCGCGGTTGAAATTCATCTGGCGCGACGCCGACGACGACGTAGGCGAGCGAGTCGAGGGGAATGGACCTGCCGACGATCGCCGGATCGGCGCCGAAGTGGCTGCGCCACACCCGCGCGCTCAACACCACGACCTGGTTGTTGCCCTTCTGGTGTTCGTCGGCGAGGAAGAACCGGCCGACCAGAGGCGTGATGCCGAAAGCGTCGAAGAAGCCCTCGGTCACGTTTACGGCGCGCCACACCTCGGGCCGATCGCCGCCCGTGTAGTCGTAACTCCACGGATCCCCGGCGGCGAGATGCGTGAAGCTCTGCGAACGCGCCCGCCAGTCAAGAAAGTTGGCCGGCGCGACATCCAGCCGCGCCGGCGAAGTGATTTGCCGCTCCCAGACGGTGACCAGGCGTTCGTCGTCCGGGTAGGGCAGCGGCCGCTGGAGGATTTGCGAAACGACGCTGAACGCGACGACCGATGCTGCCATGCTGAGCGCGAGAATCGCGACCGCCGTGAACGCGAATCCGCCGTGGTGCCGCATTTGCCGCCAGCCGTGACGCAGATCGTCGATGGTCTGCAGATCCGCCATGTCGCGTTGACGAATCCAGAAGGCATCGACGAAGGAGCCCATCGCATGGCGAACGAGGTCCGCCTTCACCTTCGGCTTCGGCGAGAGAGGCTCCTGATCCGCGGCGGCGAGCTCCGCCTCCCATTCCGCGCGCCAGTCGTCGCGGAGGCGGCGCGGGACAATGTGCGAGGCGGCGCGAACCAGTCCAAGCGCGCGCGCGAGTGATCGGGAAGTGGACACGCTATCCCTCGCTTTCGACCGGCCGCAGCAAACGTTTGCCGGCCTCGGCCATCGCCTGGGCGCGCTGTTTCGCATCGAGCGCGATGGTCCTGCCGCCGCCGGTGAGCTCGTAATAGCGGCGCGGCGGCCGCTGCTCGCGGCGCGCGACGCCCTCCTTTTCCCATTTCGATCGCACGCAACCTTCGGCATCGAGGCGGCGCAGGATCGGATAGACGGTGCCGCTCGGCAGGACCGTGGCGTCCATGATGTCGAAGCCGTGATGATGGCCGTCGAGCAGGGCCTGCAGGACGAGGGCGGTGGGGTAGGTCAGTCGCATCGAGCCGATATATTACTACCTATGTAGAGTTCGACGTAGCCCAAGCGTAAAGGGTTTATTCTCACCACACACACCAGATGGTCGTGGGCCAGCACCTCGGTGCATACCAAGTCGTCGCGAAACTCGGCGAAGGCGGGATGGGCGAGGTGTATCGCGCCCGCGATTCCCGCCTGAAACGGGAGGTCGCGCTCAAAGTGCTGCCCGAATCCGTGGCCGGCGACCCGCATCGCCTGGCGAGGTTCGAGCGCGAGGCCCAGGTGCTGGCCTCGCTCAACCATCCCAATATCGCGGCGATCTACGGACTGGAGAGCGGCGCGCTCGTGCTCGAACTGGTCGAGGGCCCGACGCTCGCCGATCTCACCGTCACCGGACCGATGCCGGTGCGAGACGCGCTGTCGATCGCGCGGCAGGTCTGCGACGCGCTCGACGCCGCCCACGAGCAGGGCATCGTCCATCGCGATCTGAAACCCGCCAACATCAAGGTGCGCCCCGATGGGTCGGTGAAAGTCCTCGACTTCGGCCTGGCGAAAGCGATCGAACGATCGCCGGTGACCGAAGGCGCCGCCTCTACCATCACGAGCCCAGCGGTGGTGAGTGCGGTCGGCGTGATTCTCGGCACCGCGGCCTACATGAGCCCGGAGCAGGCACGCGGCAAACCGGTGGACAAGCGGTCCGACGTCTGGGCCTTTGGCTGCGTGCTCTACGAGATGCTGACCGGACGGCGCGCCTTCGAGGGCGACAGTGTCACCGAGACGCTGTCCCGCGTGCTGCAGCGCGAGGCGGATTTCGCGGCGCTGCCCGAGGACACTCCGGACGTCATCAGGCGGCTGTTGATCCGGTGCCTGGACAAGGACCGGAACACCCGGCTGCCGCACATCGCCGCGGCCACGTTTCAAATCGATGAAGTGCTGACCAGTGGCTCGCACGCCGCGATCGCGGCGCCGGCACGAGCGCGATCCGCTGTCACGTCGCGAGTGCTCATCCCGGCAGTCATGGCGAGCGCCCTTGGCGGTGCGGCGATCGCAGGGCTGCTGCTGTCGCGAGCGCCGGCCGCGGCGTTGCCGGTCACGCGCCTGCAGGTGAACGTGTCTCCGGCCGATCAGCTCGGCGGCGCCGAGGGGCGCCCGATCCGATCCGCGTTCGCGATTGCGCCCGATGGCCGCGCGCTGGTGTTTTCGGCGGTGCAGAAGAATCAACGGAGCTTGTTCCTGCGCCCGCTCGATCAGGCCGCAGCCACGCTGATCCCCGGCACGGAAGGCGCCGTCAACCCGTTCTTCTCGTCCGACGGACAATGGATTGGGTACTTCGGGTCGAACCAGATTCGCAAAGTGCCAGTCACGGGCGGACCGCCCGTTCCCGTAACCACCGGCTTGCGGCTGATGTTCGGCGCGAGTTGGGGCGACGACGATGTGATTGTCTTCGCGAGAGCGGCGGGTGGCTTGTGGGAGGTCCCCGCGTCGGGTGGGACGCCCGTGGAGCGCACGTCGATCAACCGTGAGAACGGCGAGGTCAGTCATCGCCTGCCGCACGTGCTCCCCGGCGGCGACGCCGTGCTCTACACCGTGACGCACAATCGGTTTCCCAACTGGAACGAAACGCAGGTCTGGGTCCACTCGCGGCGATCGAACACCGCCAAGTTGCTGATCGATGGCGGCGCCGATGCGCGCTACGTCGCGAGTGGTCATTTGCTCTACGCCAACGAAGGCGCGTTACTGGCGATTCCGTTCAACCTCGATCGGCTCGAAATTAACGGCGGCGCTGTCGGCATCTCGGATGTGATGCAGGCGGCGTATGTGCCGGGCCAGCCGGGCGATTCGGGTGCGATGCAAGCAAGCGTCTCGAGGACCGGGACGCTGGTCTACCTGGGCGGTGGTGTGCAGAAGCCATCGGAGCACACCGTGGTTCGCGTCGATCGGAGCGGCCGTCCCGATGGTTTTTCGATTGCCGCGCAAACGCTGCGAACCTTGCGGCTGTCACCCGACGGCGCATACCTCGCGCTCGGCGCCGTGGGGCGCGATCGGGGCATTTCGCTCTATGACATCGCGCGCGGATCGCTGACGAAATTGACCACCGCCGGCCGCGGCGTGGCGCCGGTGTGGACGCCGGACGGCGAGCGCCTCACCTATGCGGTCGCCGCAAAGGGTCCCGATAACGTGTTTTCGACTCGCGCTGACGGCGCCGGAACGCCGGAGTCGATCGTCAAGCACGCGGCCAGTCTCGTCCCTACCACATGGACGCCGGACGGCCGTCACCTGCTTTTCCACGTCCTGCCGTCGGAGTCCGCGCCGACTTCGCTCGACCGCCCCACCATCCACGTTCAGGACGTCGCCGGCAAAGGCGAGCCGGTGCCGCTGTCGCAAGTGCCACGCAATTTCGGCAGCGCCGATCTGTCGCCCGACGGCCGCTGGCTCGCGTATAACTCGGCCGACACTGGTGCGCAGCATGTCTTCGTGGATGCTTATCCGGGCCCCGGCCCGCGGTTCCAGGTGTCGTCCGAAGGCGGCGGCGGCTCGCCCGTGTGGAGCGGCGACGGTCGAGAGCTGTTTTACGTGCGGGCGAGTGACGCCGGCCAGACGATGGAAGCGGGCGACGTGGAAATCGCGATCATGTCGGTGACGGTAACCCCGCAGCCGAAGATGAGTTTCGGCCGGCCGCGAGCGCTGTTCACGGGACGCTATGGCGTGAACGGCCCCGCGCGCGCCTACGACGTGACCAAAGACGGCCAGCACTTCTTCCTGATGCAGCTGCGCAAACGCCCACCCGATGTGATCACCGAGATGAGCGTGGTGCAGAACTGGATCGAAGAACTGAAGCGCCAGAAATGACGCGCGGTTCCTACTTGGAAATGCGGGCCGCGAGACGCGACTTGTAGCGCGACGCGGTGTTCTTGTGGATGATGCCCTTGGTGGCCATCTTGTCCACCAGCGACTGGAGCGACGTGAGCGCCGTCTTGGCGGCGGGCACGTCCTTGGCGTCCAGCGACTTGCGGATGCCCTTCAGCCCGGTGCGGAGCCTGGCGCGCAGGGCGCGGTTGTGCTCGCGACGCTTGATGTTCTGCCGATTGGCCTTGAGGGCCGACTTGTTACGCTTTGCCACTGTCTAGAACCTCGATATCAGAAGGATGCCGAACATGTAAGTCTAACATGCCCGAACCGGGGCTTGGGCGAGGTCCGCCTTCGCTCTCGCAATACCGGCGAGCTACGGCGGATTCTAGCGGCGGCCGACGATTTCGTAGGAGCCGGCGGCGGGAGGCTGGTTCGAGTAGCGGACCGAGGGCTGGCCGTTGACGAGCTCAAACCACTTGTAAATGATGTTCACCGGCGCCGGCGGGGCCACGCCGCCCGTGATCTTCTTGACGTAATTCCTGGTTTCCTTGAAGGGCGGCACGTCGCCGTACTTCGCGACGTTCCCGATGCCGGCGTTATACGCCGCCAGCGCCAATTCCACATTGCCGTCGTAGCGGTTGAGCAGCTGCCGCAAATAGGCCACGCCGCCGCGGATGTTCTGATCCGGATCGAACGGGTTGACGACCCCGAGCTCGACGGCCGTCGCCGGCATCAGCTGCATCAGCCCCATGGCGCCCTTGGACGACACCGCAATCGGGTTGAACGCCGATTCCACCTGGATCACCGCTCGCACGAGGTCGGCTGCCACACGCTCCCGGCGCGCATGCTCGGTGATCGAGGCCTCGAAGGGCGCGCTCTTTGCCGTGGAGTTGAGCGGCTTGGTGGCCCGCACGGTCGCCGCGCCGTGAACCTCGTAGGTGGCCTGGGCGCCCTGATCGGGCCGCGGCTTGTCCGACAGCACGAGCTTGCCGTCCACATCGCGCCAGCTGTAAATCTGGGCGGCGGCTGGGGAAGCCAAACTGATGACGATTCCGAGTGCTAGGAGGCTGCGTTTCAAGGACGTTTAGTCTACCGTATCGGCAACTTTGGGGCCGAGCCTTACGAGGACACGGAGTCCCCAAAAGGCGCCCAAATTACGGAGA
>CAZEMI010000202.1:0-7157 GCA_964513235.1 uncultured Acidobacterium sp. | reverse complement strand
GGATGCGGCCAAGCTACAGCTGGGGATGCTGTAGGGGCTTGGGACCTGGGACTTGGGACTTGGGACTTGGGACCTGGGTTCCAGAATCCCCCAAGCCCCAAGCCCCAATCCCCATTTCGGCGTCATAATCCTCGTATGCGGGCCTTTGCCGTCCTCGCGCTGCTCATCGGGCTCGCCGGCCCCGCGTGGGCGCAGGACCCGGCGACGCCGACCGTCGACCCCACCACCATTGACGCCACCAAGTTGGGTGTCTCGTTGTCGCGTATTCAAAAGGCCCTGAGAACGGCTGAATGGAAGGAAAAGAGCTTGGGCGAGGGTCTGCGGCTCGACATCAGCATCCAGGTCTTCGGCACCTCGCCGCGCGTCGAGATCTTCAAGGGCGTCGATCTGTTCAGCGGCCCGGTGCCCGGCAGCGCGCCCACGCACCAGGAATACTTACAGTTCGTCACGCCGCAGATCTACCGCACGTCGGGGGTGCCGATTTCGGCGCTGGCGGCGTGGGCGGCCCAATGGTTCTGGGAGCAAAACAAGAAGTCGCGCTGCGAAGAAGAGATCGCCAACTATCGCGCCCTGCTCATGCAGGGCGTGAACGTGTCGGCCCCCCGCTGCACGCGGTAGTCCCCAACGGTGACGAATGTCCGCTTACGGCGTGGCCGGAGTGGTCACCGCGCGCGTCATGTCGGACTGAATGTCTGACGCGCTGAGCGCCCGGTTGTAGACGCGGACCTCATCGATCGTTCCCGCGAAGTACTCGCCCCACACGCTGTTGCCGCCGATACGGAACGCGCCGGTCGACGTGCGGATCGCACCCGTGGTGTTGGTCGTTCTGACGAGCGCGCCGCTGACATAGATCCGCATCGCCGCTCCGTCGTAAGTGACGGCCACGTGCGTCCACGTGTTGAGCGCCAGGTTCGACGCCGCCACGACCGCAACGTCGGACGCGCCGGTGTTGAGGTAGCCGGCCGGTGGGCGCGACGCGCCGTCGGTGGCATAGAGCGCGTAGCCGAGTCCGGGGGCGCGCTCCTTCAACATGATCGTTCGGTAGTCGCTGGTGACGCTCGTGGGCCTGACCCACGCCGACAAGGTCATGCCAATGGTCAAATCGAGCGAGTTCGTGTCGGCGACGGTCACCCAGCTGCTCGTGCCATTGAACATCAGGGCCGAGCCGAACTTGCCGGACGGCGTCCAGCTCGTGTTAGCCAGGGTGCCGTGATTGCCGAGTCCTGAAGCGTCGCTCGTGGCCGTTCCCGCGCCTTCGTCGAAGCCGAGCGCCGCAACCAGGCCGGCGGGCGCGGGGAGCACCACCGTGACCGGCACCGGATCGGACGTCCTGTGGTTGCCGGCGCCGTCGCGCGCGATGGCCGTCAGCTGATGCGCCCCCGCGGTGGCGGTCGCGGAATTCCACGACACCGAGTACGGTGCGCCCGTGTCTTCAGCGCCGAGTGCCCCGCCATCGAGTTGGAAGCGGACGCCGGCGACGCCGACGTTGTCGAGCGCGGTCGCGGAGACGGTGATCACGCCGGAGACCGATGCGCCCGAGGTCGGCGCGGTGATGGCCACGCTTGGTGCAGTCGTGTCGGCCGTAATCGCCGCCGCCGCTTCATTCGAAGCCGCACTGTCATTGCCCGCCGCATCGCGAGCGACCACACGGTAGTAATAACTGCCGGCCGCACCGGTATCGAGGAAGCCGGTCGTCGTCGTGGTGCCCACGAGATTCGTGTCGCCCGGAGTGAAGCCGGCGATGGCCGAACGATGCACGCGGTAGTGCGCGACCGCGACGTTGTCGGAGGCGGCGGTCCACGACAACACGGCCTGCCCGAGTCCGCCCAGCGCCGACAGATCGGCCGGCGCTGTCGGTGCCTCGTGGTCTTCGGTCGTCGCGGGGACCCTCACGAAGACGCCGACCGACGGCACGCCGGCCTCATTGACGAGGAACAACAGGTAATAACCCGGCATCACGTCGTGCACATTGGCGGGCGCCTGCGCCACGATGCGGCCCGGCTCGGCGGTGAAGGGCAGGCTCAGGAAGCGCTGATCCGAATTGAAGGAGTGCGTCATCGAGCCGATGCGGAGCATCGTCACGGCGGAGACGTTGGTGGCCGTGGTGTCGATCGCAAAAGTTCGGCCGGGGTGCACGAGCGGCGGTGCCGAACCAATCACCGGCCGCGGGCCTTTGAAGAGATACGGCGGCGAGAAGATCTCGGCATTGAACTCCTCGGGGCTGCCGTAGCGACCGCTGCCGGCGACGATCACGCGGCCATCGGGCAGCAGGATCGAGGTGCCGTGATACAGCCGCGGGTTCCGCATCCGCGCCATGGTGGTCCATGTCTCGGTGGCCGGCGACCAGATCTCGGCCTCCAGCACGCCCTGCGCGCCATTTCCGGGATCGGTCGAGCGGCTGCCCGCGGTGGCCAGGGTCGTGCCGTCGGGCAGCAGCGTCAGCATGTTGTAGGCGCGCGGAAAGTTCATCGGCGCCGTGGTCCGCCACTGCGGCGTGGGTTGGTTGAGGTCCATCACGTAGGTGTTGGGATGGGCGGCGACGTAGGGCGGATCGGAGTTCGCCCATTTGCCGGCCTTCATGATCTTGCCGGGCGCGTAGATCACCGCGCTGCCGGCGTCGATCGGATTCGAGTCGAGGACCGACCACGCGCCGGTCGACAAGTCGAGCACGCGCGTATCGACCGTGCCTTCATAGGAACCGGCGCTGATGATGCGCCCATCCGGCATCTCGAACAGGAACGGATACGAGGGCGTGACGTAGTCGGACGACGACAGCGACGTCCACGCGTTGGTGAGCGGGTTGTAGATCTCCGGCCGGCCGACGAGGCAGCTCGGCCCATAACAGTCGTCGTATCCCGACAGGACGAAGACACGACCGTCCGAGAGGGTGGTCGCGGTCGGGTACCAGCGGCGATACGCCATCTTCGGCATCGTGGTCCACGCGTTGGTCTGTGGGTCGAAGAGGTTGACGTCGTTGACGCCGAGGCCGGTGGTGGGTGTGTCGCCGCCGACGGTCAACAGCTTGCCGTTGGCCAGCATGGCGTGACCGACGCAAAACAGGTCGGTCGCCGTCGCGGGCACGTTCGCGTAGCCGTCCGTTTGCGGATTCCAGAGGATCGGCGGCGCGCTGGTGAAGTCCGCGGCGTCCCACATCAGGACCTGGCCGGAGGGCAACAACGCCTGATGAATCGCGATCACGGGAATGCTGAACGGCGCGGACCATTGTCCCGTCTCGACCGGCCCGCTATTGGCGATGGTGACGGCGATTGCCGCCGACACACTGGTGTTGGCGGCGGCATCGCGCGCGCGTGCCGAGATCGTGTGCGCGCCGTTGGCCGCCAGCGTCGAGTCCCACGTGATCTCGTACGGCGGGGTCAGATCCTCGTTGCCAATCGCGACGCCATCGAGCATGAACAGCACGCCGGCGACGGCGATATCGTCGCCGGCATCGGCGCGCAGGAGCGTGGCGCCCGAGAGCGCCGCGCCATCAAGCGGCTGCACCACGCTGATCGACGGCGGGTTGGTATCCGGCACGAACGTCGTGAACGTGACCGGTGTGGCTGCACTCCCGGCAATCTGGCTGTGGTCGGAGCGGACGAGATACCCATTCAACGTGTGCGCGCCCACAGGCACGCTCGACAGCTGGTAGGCGCCGTCGAAGCTCAGGTCCATCAGCGTGGCGCCGGCGTCGAGGACGAAGTGGACGTGATGCACTTCCGCGACATCTCCCTGCGCGCTATAGGTGACGTTCACCGTGGTGCCGTTGATGGATGCCCCCGGGGGCGGCTGAAGAATGAGCAGGCGAGGCGGGTTGTTCACCGTCACCGAGACGCTGTTCGATGCGGTGTTGCCGGCGGCATCGTGCGCGGTTGCCGCGAGGGTGTGGGCGCCGTTGGCCCCGGTGCGGGTATCCCACGTCACCGAGTACGGTGCGGACGTGTCTTCGGATCCGAGGACGGCGCCATCGAGATAGAACTGCACGCCGGCGACGGTGACGTTGTCGGTGACGTTGGCGGACACGTTGATCGTATTGGCCACGGTGGCGCCCGCTGCCGGCGCGGTCATCGTGACCACGGGAGGCACCGTGTCGACCGACGACACCGGCGTCACCATGTCGGTCTGAATCTCTGCGGCCGACAGGCCGCGATTGTAGACGCGCACGTCGTCGATCTGGCCGCGGTAGTACTCACCCCAAATGTTGTTGCCGCCAATCCGAAGCGGGAGATCGGAGGTCTGGAGCGTTCCGGTCAACGGCCTCGAGGCGACGCTCGCGCCGTTCACATACAAGCGGAGCGTCGCGCCGTCGTACGTGGTAGCGATGTGCGTCCAGACATTCGTCACGAGCTTCGCGGGGCCGATCGCCGAGTACGACACGCCGCCGATGCGCGCCCACGCCGATGGCCGGGCCGTGTCGCTGTTCGCATACAAGGTATAGGCGAGCTCACCGGGGACTTCCTTCATCACCGCCGTCCGCCAGCCCGCGGTTGACGTCGGCCGCACCCAGGATTCGAGCGTAAAGGCGGTGGTGAGATCCAGCGAGGGATGATCCGCGATGGTCACCATGCCGTTCGTGGTGAACGAGAGGGCCTTGCCGTACTTCGCGGTGGTCGACCAGGTGGCACCGGTGATGACGCCATTGTTGTTCAGCCCCGAAACGTCCGTGGCGATCGTGCCTGCGCCTTCGTCGAAGTTGAAGGCGGCGACGAGTCCGCCGTCGGCATATCCGATCTCGACGGCCGCCGGTTCCCAGTTGAGCACGGCGGCACCGATCGCGAACGCGATCGCGACGACGACCAACTGGCGACGGAGAGGGCGGTGCATAAATGCACCGCGAAGAAGAATCAGCGGGGGCATGAACTCTCCAAACGTTCGGACGAATGTGAAGTGCGAAGGCCGCGATCTTATCATCGCGTTCGGCGCACAAAACCTGAGTTCGACTAAGATTTCGATCCGCTGATGATTCGCTCACGCAAGAAGGCCGCAATTGTGATCGGCGCGTCGATCGTCGCGGCCGGTTTGTCTGCCCCGGCGGCGACTTTTCATCCGCGGCTGACGCAAGTCACCTGGTCGGGAGATGTGGCGGCGATTGTGCAACGCCGTTGCGCAGGCTGTCACAGCGACGGCGGCTTTGGTCCGATGCCGCTGACACGTTACGAAGAGGCGCGGAACTGGAGCCGGTCGATCGCCGAGCACGCGATGGAGGGACGCATGCCGCCATGGCCGGCGGCGCCGGGCATTGGTGACTTCGCCAACGATCGCAGCCTGACGCCGATCGAGGTTGAGTTGCTCGAGTCGTGGGCCGAAGGCGGCGCGGCAGAGGGCGCAGCGGCGCCGGCGATGACGCCGTCGCGTGCGGCCATGCGTGCCCCTGACGTGATCCTGGATCTGTCGCCGTCCGCGACGGGCGCGTCAGGCGCGACGCGATACACACTCGCCACCGCGATCGATCAGGAGCGGTGGATCACGGGGTGGGAATTTCAGCCGCGCCAGAGGTCGCGCGTCGAACGGGCCGTGCTTGGTGTGGCCATGGACGGCCGGATCGCGTCGTGGCTGCCGCCCGAAGGCGCCGTCACGTTTCCGGACGGCGTGGCGCGGCGGCTGCCGCCACGATCGACGCTGACCGTCGACGTCTACTACCGTAAGGCGGCCACGGCGGCGGCCGAAGGGGGTCGTGTTGGCGTGTACTTTGGCGCCGCGCCGCGACACCAGCTACGCCACCGCTCGCTCGCGTGCGGCACGACCATCGTCGACGAGGCGATGGACGTGCTGGCGGTCGAACCCACCGCCAGCGAAGCCGGGGCCGCGATCGAAGCGCTGGCGCGGCGTCCGGATCGGTCGATCGAACCGCTCATCCTCGTTCGACGATTCCTGACCTGGTACGTGCCGACGTATCGCTATCGCTCGGCGGTCCGCCTGTCGCGCGGTACCCGCGTCGAGGTTCGATCGACGTCAGGCGACTGCGGGCTCTCACTCGAATACGTTCCTGCCCGGTAGCGCTCCGCCACCGGAATCGTGAACGACGCGGTCAGGACGCGGCCGGATCGCTGGAACTGCACCCACACGCGGTGCATGCCGGCGCGCGGGAAGAGCACCTGGAAGGCCACGGTGGATGGCGGGCCATCCTGCGCGATGGGGTGGCTGTGCGCGGCGGCGCTGAGATCGGCATTGACGCGCAGCAGATGGCCCGTCGCGCCGAGATACGGTTCGACGTGTGCGGCCGGTGTCCCGGTCAGCGCATCGGTGAGCGTGAAGGTCATCAGCCGCTCGCCTCCCGCCATGGCCTCACGCATCGCCAACTGGATGCGCGTATGGTCGACGACCTTGTCGGACAAGTCGGCGGCGAGCGCCGGGGTGGTGGAGAGCGGCCCCTCATAGCCGGCGGTGGTGATGGTGCGCTGAAGGAATTGTGGTGCTCCACCAGTCGGCACGAAGTCGGCCATCAACTGGTAGTGACCGGCGTGGGGCAGCGCCAGGTCGACGCCGAACGCGCCGTTGGCGCCGCGCGACGGGTGCACGTGCGCGAAGTGCTGCAGATCCCGGCTGACCACGAACAAGTGAAAGAGCTTTTCGTGAACGACATCGAATTGCGTGACGGCGGCACCGGTTCGCGGGTCGCGGACGTGAAAGCGGGCGCGCGCGACCACGCCCGGCGCCGGGGCCGGCGGCACCAACTCGACGTCGAGCGCATAGGTATCGCCGATGCCGCTCGCAACCGGTACCAGCGCCATCTGGCAGATCGGGCAGCGCTCGCCGGCGGCACCGCGAATGCCCGGGTGCATCGGGCACCAGTGCTCGGACGCCGAGACGGCCAGCTGCAGCGGTCGCGGGCGGGGAAGACACGCCACCGCCCCGGCCACGAGGAGGGTGACAACAGCCATGCGCATCACGATTCGCACGCTGGCGAGTCTAGCAGGCTCAATCGACCGGTAGACGAACGGCGCGGTTGGGAATAGGATAGGCGCCCCTATGATTCCAATCGCCATTACGGTCAACGGCAAGGCGCGCAAGGCGCAGGTCGAGCCGCGCACCCTTCTCGTGCACTTCCTGCGCGAGCATCTCAATCTCACCGGTACCCACGTCGGCTGCGACACCAGCCAATGCGGCGCGTGCACCGTGCTCGTCGACGGCCGCAGCGTGAAGTCGTGCACCGTTTTTGC
>CAZEMI010000201.1:0-34627 GCA_964513235.1 uncultured Acidobacterium sp. | reverse complement strand
CAGGTTGCGTCACAAAAAACGCGACCAGGCGGGCAATCCAGGCCTGCGGCAAACCGCGCACAAGTGCTTTAATTCGTGTGGTTTACGGCCGAACTCTTGAGCCAGCCATCTGCGCTAATGGATGGCGATCGGCCGCGTTCCGGCAGTCGAAGGAACAACTGGGGCAGTATTACCGTAACGGGAATAGGATATATCCGTGACGGTAATACCAACTCCAGGTCCCCCGGCTGAAGCCGGGGGCTATCGGGTTCTGCGAGGATCATGAAGAAACCACCCGTTCCACTGACGCCGGCCGTTTTTCACATCCTCCTGGCGCTGGCCGACGGGCCGCTGCACGGCTACGGGATCATGCAGGCCGTTGAAGCCACCGCCGGCAGCGAGCCGCCGATGGGGCCGGGCACGATCTACGGATCGCTCCAGCGCATGGAGGAGGCGGGGCTGGTCAAGGAGCTGCCCGCACGCAGCGACGATCGGCGTCGCCTGTTCACCTTGTTGCCGGCCGGCCGGCGCGCGCTGGCGCAGGAAGCGGAGCGGCTGGCGCGCCTCACGGCGCTGGTCCGCGAGAAGCGACTGATTCCGGACGAGGCGTAATCATGGATCGCCATCCCTGGTCGATTCGCCTGCTGCGGCTGCTCTTGCGCACCTATCCGCGCGAATTCCGCGCGCGATTTGGCGCCGACCTCGAACGGGATTTTTCCGAGCTGATGACCACTCGCGGTGCGGCCGCGGCCTGGAAGTACGCGTTGTCGGACGTGCGCCGCGCGGTGCCGATGACCCATTCCGACGATCAACGGGTCCGCCAGCGCCGTTACATCATCACACGAGGAGGCGAGGGCCACATGGGTTCGCTGCAATTCGATTTCCGTCACGCGGTACGCGCGCTCGTCTCGTCGCCGATCTTCACGGCGGTGACGGTGATCACGCTGGCGCTCGGCATCGGCGCCAACAGTGCGATCTTCAGCCTGGTCAACGCCGTGCTGCTGCGGCCGCTGGGCTACCAGGATCCCGAGCGGCTGATGATGATCCACGAAATCATCCCGGAGTCGCGCGTGCCTCGCTTCGGCGTGTCGCCGGTGGACTACCTCGATCTCGACCAATACCAAGCGTCGTTCACGGACTTGGGTGTGTATCGGACGCGCCCGATGGAACTCTCGGGCAGCGGCAATCCCGAAAGCATCGGCGTGGCGCAAACCTCCGCCGCGGTGTTTCCGCTGTTGGGCGTCAACGCAGCCGAGGGGCGCACGTTCCTGCCCGAGGAAGATCAATCCGAGCAGGCGGTCGCCGTGATTAGCGAGTCGCTGCGCCGCCGGCGCTTTGCCGCCTCGTCGTCGATCGGCGAGCGGATCACGCTCGATCGGCAGCCCTACACGATTGTCGGCGTGATGCCGGGCGGCTTCGAGTTTCCCAAGCGCGGCCCGCAGTTCAACGGCACGCCGGCCGAGGTGTTCCTGCCGCTGGTGTTCAATCCCTTCGAGCGCCAGGCGCGGGGCATGTTCTACAACCACAGCGTGATCGGCCGGCTCAAGGACGGCGTCACCGTGGAACAAGCGACGCGCGACACGGCGGCGCTGGCGGCGCGCATTACGGAAAACTATCCGGCGCAGCTCCGCAACTCGGGCATGACGCTGCAGATTGCGGCGACGCCAATGCTCGAAGAAATTTCCGGGCAGGTCAGGCGGCCGCTGCTGATCCTGCTGGGCGCGGTCGGCCTGGTCCTGTGTGTCGCCTGCGCGAACGTGGCGAACCTGTTCCTGGGCCGCGCCGTGGCGCGGCGGCGCGAGATGGGCGTGCGCGTGGCGCTTGGCGCGTCGCGTCACCGCCTGTTCCAGATGCTGCTGGCCGAAAGCCTGCTGCTCGCGCTGGCCAGCGGCGCGGCCGGGCTGTTGATTGCGAATTGGGCGTTGCGCGCGGTGCCCGCGGTCCTCACCGCCAGCCTGCCGGGTGTGTCGGACGTGTCGCTGGACATCCGCGTGGTGGCATTCACGATGGGCCTGTCGATCGCCACGGCGCTGTTCTTTGGGCTGGTGCCGATGATCGCCGGCATGAAGCGGGAACTGACCGATACGCTGCGTGAAGGCGCGCGATCGGCCGGCGGCCGGCGGCAGCACCGGCTGCAGGGTGGGCTCGTCGTGGTGAGCGTCGCTCTTGCCTTCGTATTGCTGGTCGCGTCCGGCCTGTTGATCAGAAGTTTCAACAACCTGATGAACGCCGAATCCGGCATCCACGCGCTCAACGTCTTGAGCCTCGAAGTGTCGCTGCCGCACGCGGGCTATAACCAGGCGCCGCGCGTGCGCTCGTTCTACCAGACGGTGCAGCAGCGGATCACGGCCATCCCCGGCGTGAAGGCCGGCGCCGTGACTACCGATCTCCCGCTGCGGGCGGACGGCGAGCGCCGCGCGTTCTTCCCTGAAGGCGCCGATCCTTCGGGCGGCCTCCCGCCCGGCATCGCGCTGACCTGGGCGCACGGCGATTACTTTTCGACGTTCGGCATCCCGCTCATTCGCGGCCGCAATTTCACCACCGAAGAACAAATGGAGAATCGCCTGGCCGTGATCGTCAGCAAGAACCTCGCGGATCGTTACTGGCCCGGCGAGGATCCGATCGGCAAGCGCCTGAAGTGGGGACTGTCAACCTCACCGGGGCCCTGGCAAACGGTGGTCGGCGTGGCCGGCGATGTGGTCGACGGTCCGCTCGGCAGCGACCCGGTGATCCACGTCTATTCGCCGTACTCGGAGACGGACGATCAGGGGTTGGCGAGTCCGATCGGCGGCCTGTGGCGCAACATGAAGGTGGCGGTCAACGGCGACGTCGACGCGGCCTCGCTGACCACGTCGGTGCGCGCGGCCATTGCCGCGGTGGATCCCGCGCTCGCGATCGCGAACGTGACGACCATGAGACAAGTGGTTCGCGATTTGTCCGCGCCGCAGCGCTTCAGCGCCACGGTGTTGACGGCGTTCGCCGCGGGCGCGCTGCTGCTCGCGGGGATCGGCCTGTTCGGCGTACTGGCGTTTGGCGTGGCCCAGCGCACCCGCGAGATTGGCGTCCGCGTGGCGCTCGGCGCCGCGCGCTCAGAGGTGGTTGGACTGATCGTCAGGCAGGGCATGTGGCTGGTCGCGATTGGGCTCGTCATCGGCTTTGCCGGCTCGCTCGCGGCGACACGCGTCATGCGATCGCTGCTGTATGAAACCGACGTCTACGATCCGATGACGTTTGCGATCGTCCCGGTGTTGTTGGCCGTGGTCTCGCTGCCGGCGTGCTACGTGCCCGCGCGGCGCGCGGCGATTGTCGATCCGATGGTGACACTCCGGGCAGAGTAATGCGCCGGGAACTGACGCTTGTCGGGAAATGACACTGGTCGGGAGGGAAGGCTCGTCGGGAAATGACGCGTGTCAGGGAAAAACAGTGTCCGGGAACGCTGGCGTTCTGTCGACAAGTATTTCTTCCCGGTGAGTTTTCCTTCCCGACCAGAATTCCTTCCCGACCAGAATTACTTCCCGGCAAGGATCTGGTATCGTTCCGGCCCATGCGAATCCTCGGAGCCATGCTCGCCGTGGCCGCGCTAGCCGCACCGAACACAGTTCACCTGACGGCAGAGGCGCCTTCGAGTGCGAACCAGTCGAATCCGCCTACGCTCGCGAGAAATCGTGCGAGCTACGGCGCGACTTCGCCGGAGCAGCCTTCGGCTGCGGAGGCGAGCCCGTCGTGGCGCCAGTGGGGTGGACCCAACCGTAACTTCATCGTCAACACCACGGGCTTGGCGGACACCTGGCCGGAGACCGGGCCGCCCGTGATCTGGACGCGCCCGCTCGGCACCGGCCATTCCGCGATCCTCGTGGACGATGGCCGGCTCTACACGATGTATCGCGCCGGCAACGGCCGCGCGAAGCAGGGCCCGTGGGACGCCGAGGAAACCGTGATCGCGATGGACGCCGCCACCGGCAAGACGCTGTGGGAGCACAAGTACCCCTCGCGCCGCGAAGATTTCAGCTTCGGCGCCGGTCCGCACTCGACGCCGCTCATCGTCGGCGATCGCCTGTTCACGATCGGCACCAACAAGCAGATGTTCGCGTTCGACAAGAAGACCGGCAAGGTGCTCTGGTCGCACGACTTCATCAAGGAGTTCAACTCCCACGAGCTGCTGATTCGCCCGGTCGTCAAGACCGGCTACGGCTGCAGCCCGATCGCCTATCGCGACACGATCATTTGCAGCGTCGGGGGGCCGGGCCAATCGGTGATGGCGTTCCGCCAAAGCGATGGCGCCGTGGTGTGGAAGAGCGGCGACTTCCTGACGTCGGAAGCGCCGCCCATTCTGATCAACATCGCCGGCCGCGATCAGCTGGTGGTGTTTGGCGGCGGCACGGTGAACGGCATGGATCCGGCCAACGGCCGGATCTTGTGGTCGCACGTGCACGATCCCGGCAACGATCTCAATTGCGGCACGCCGCTGTTTGGCCCCGACAACATCCTGTTCGTTTCCTCGGCCTATCGCGCCGGCAGCCGCGCGATTCAGTTGACACAGGAAGGCGCCGTCACGCACGCGGACGAGCTGTGGTTCACCAATCGTGTCCGCTTCATGTTTCTCAATGCGGTGCGGGTCGGCGATTTCATCTACGGCACGACCGGCGATTTTGGCCCGGCGTTTCTCACCGCGCTCGAAGTGAAGACCGGCAAGCCGGCGTGGCAACACCGCGGTTTCGGGCGGGCGAGCCTGCTCTACGCCGACCACAAGGCGATCATCATGGATGAGGACGGCGACCTCGCGCTCGCCAGGCTCGCGCCCGAAGGTGTGACGATCCTGTCGGAAGCCAAGAAGGTCTTCGACACCACCACATGGACCGTGCCGACAGTCGTGGGTCGTACGCTCTATGCGCGCGATCGCGAAAAGATCGTCGCGCTGAATCTCGGAGTGCAATGATGCGTCTCACTCTCGCGCTCGTCGTCGCCGCAACCGCCGCCGCCGTTCACGCGCAAGCACCGGACTTCTCGGGGACCTGGCGGCTCGATGAGTCGAAGAGCAGAGTGGTCGCCACGGCCGGCATCATTGGATTGATTCCAGCCGGCGCTCCAAAAACGCTGCACATCACGCACCCGGCGAACGGCACCGTGGTGATCGAGAGCCAGATCAACGAAGCCCACGTCCGCATCTACAAACCGGGACGCGAAACTTCCACGCCCGCCGGCCAGGGCGGCGCGGTGACGATGACGACCAAATGGGAAGGGCAGTCGTTGATCAGCGATGGCGCGCTGAAAGCGCCAAACGGCGACACCACCACCATCAGGGAGATTGTTTCGGTGAGCCCTGATGGAAAAGTGCTGACGATGGAAGTGTCCGCCTTCGCCAAGGCTTTGGCGGATCGAGAGGCGTCGAGTACTCTGGTCTACACGAAAATTACCGACGTCGGCGCATGCGAGACATGGCCGACGCCCTGTAGACGAAAGGAATAACGAAGAACGAATAACGAAGATTTTGGTTATTCGTTCTTCGTCATTCGTCATTCCTTTAGTCGTGCGGTTTCTCGACCGCGACCAGCTCGGGTTCCTGCACCACCGGCGGAAAATCTCCGGCCTGCCGCTTGGTGGGCCGCTTCTCCTCGGTGAAGTGATTGAGCTTCACCGGTTCGCCGCTCTGCGCTGATTCGTAGAGCGCGTTGACGACGCGCACGTCCCAGCAGCCCTCTTCCGCGGACGGTTCGGGATAGCGCCCCTGCATCACGCAGTCGGAGAAGTAGGCGATCTCCGCGGCGAACTGATCGCGGCGGCGGCCCTTCTTCTTCTTCACCGTCTCGCCAACCGTGAGCGTGTAGCCGAGCGCCTCGGCGTATTCGTAGGCCGGCTCGGCGTGGATGTTGCCTTCGGTGCCGACCACGCGGAAGTCGGAGACGCCGTTGGCGTTGAAGCTGGTGGTGAACGTGGCCAGGCGATCGCCGTCGAACCGCAGCACCGCCGACGTCATCTCGTCGATCTCCGGCATGTTCGAACGGGCGCCATCGATCGAGGATCCGAACACCTCGATCGGCTCGGCGCGGAACATCAACCGTGCCGTGTTGATGCAGTAGACGCCGAGGTCGAACAGGGTGCCGCCGCCGAGCTCGCGCTGGGTGCGGATGCCGCCCGGCCGCGTGTGCATCGAGAACGACGAATTGAAGTAGCGCGGCTCGCCAATCTTGCCGCTCTTCACCACGTCGAGCACCTCGAGGAACAGCGGCTCGAAATGGAGCCGGTAAGCGGTCATGATCTTGACGTTGTTGTCCTTCGCCGCCCTGATCATGCGCTCGCAGTCGCGCTGCGTCACCGCCAGCGGCTTCTCGCACAGGATGTGCTTGCCCGCCTGCGCCGCCCGCACCGCGTAATCGGCATGCGCCGAGTTCGGCGTGCAGATGTAGACGGCGTCGACCTCCTGGAGGCAGCGCTCGTAATCGTCATAACTCGCGCGCACCGGGATCCGGTACTTGTCACCAAGCTCGTTCAGCTTCTCGATACTGCCGCTGACGATGGCGTGGAGGGAGGAGTTACGCCTCGCGTGCGCAAATGACGGAAGCACTGCGGCCTGAGCGATGTAGCCAAGCCCGACCACCGCGTAACGGACTTTCGACTGAGCCATGTCGTACCCCCACCGCGTTCGGTGCAAGCGGTGTACCAGAGGTCGCTTGCGGCGGTTGAGCTTGCGCGCGATCGCCCTCAGATCCACGAATTGCTGACCAGCTTCTTTTCGTCCGGCTGAGTCGGCACGCGAGCACATCTTCGCGGTTCGGGCGCAGGTGGATGCGGCGCTTGCCGCGTGGCTCCCATTTGAAGCGTTTGACCGCGTTTGTCAGATAAACCTCTGCCGGTTCGAGACCAGCTTCGGAGAGCGCATCGCGTAGCAGTTGTCCCGCTGGACCCACGAATGGCTCGCCGGCGAGGTCCCCCTGATCACCGGGCTGCTCTCCGACCAGCATCAGCCGCGCATCAGAAGGACCCTCGCCGAACACCGTCTGGGTGCCGCGCTTCCACAGGTCGCACCGCCGGCAGCCTGCGGCGGCCCTGCGAAATTGCGGTCAGCGAACGCTGTTTCGCCACGACGCCCTCCGCGCCGCTGCAAGAAGTCAACCAAAATCGCGAACTACAATGCGGCAGTGCATTCGAGAGAGGAGCTGGCGTCCGATTTTCGCGACCTCGGCCTTTCAGCCGGCGACACCGTGATGGTGCACGCCTCGGTGCGCGCGGTCGGACCGATCGCCGGCGGCCCGGACCAGATTCACCTCGCGTTGAAGGACGTGCTCACCAGCCGCGGCACGCTGATGATGTATGCGAGCTGCCCCGACGGCTACGACGATGTCGGCCGCGGCCATCTGTCCCCCGTCGAGGAGCGCGCGCTCCTTGACAAGCAGCCGGCCTTCGATGCCTACACGGCGAAGGCGCAGCGGGAAAACGGCGCGCTCGTGGAGTTCTTCCGGTCGTATCCCGGCTCGCTCGTCAACAATCACGTGGCGCGGTTTGTCGTCTGGGGCCGCCAGGCTGAGTTCCTGATCTCCGAACAGCCGTGGGACTACGCCTTTGGCAAGGGGTCGGCGCTCGCACGGTTCGTCGAGCTCGACGGCCGGATCCTGCTGATCGGCTGCGATCACGACAATGTCACCTTCCTGCACTACGCCGAACACATCGTCGATATTCCGGGCAAGCGCATCGCCCGGTTCGAAGTGCCGGTGCTCGAGAGCGGCGGGCGGGTGTGGAAGGAGATGGCGGAGGTCGATACCAGCGACCAGGGCGCGCATCCGAACTGGCCGCCGCGGTTCTTCGCGCAGATCGTGAACGCGCACCTCGCGCGGACGCGCAATCGCGGCCGCACCGTCGGACACGCGCATTGCTTCTTGACCGACGCGAAGGGCCTGCTCGAGGTCGCGCTGTCGCAGATGCGCGCGGCGGCGCTCCCGGAGGGTCATGCGCTCCATGACCCTGCCCGCCACGGTCCGGCTCACTGAACATGACGCGTCTGCCGGCCCGCGATTTGACATGCTACGAACGCAGCAATATGCTACGTTTGTAGCATATCTGACTGGCGGCGAACCAATCCGCGATTCGCTCCGTCCAACGGCCAGGGAGACCGTGATGATCGATGAGCTTCGCCAGGACATCTCGTTCGCGCTGCGGCAGCTGAGAAAGGCGCCGGCGTTCACGGTGATTGCGGCGGCGACCCTGGCGCTTGGCATCGGCGCCAACAGCGCGATTTTCGCCCTGGTGGACGCCACGCTGCTGCGGCCGCTGCCCTACGCGGGGCCGGAACGCCTCGTGACGATCTGGGAGACGTCGGCCGTCACGCCGCGCGGGTTCGCCTCGCCGCTCAACATGATGGACTGGGAAACGCGCGGCCGGACGTTCGAGAAGATCGCCGGCTACACCCCCTCCATGGGCAGCATGGTGATGTCCGGCAACGACGGTCACGCGCTGACGGTGTCGCGACAATGGGTCTCGGCCGGCATTTTCGACGTCCTCGGTGTGCAGCCGATTGCGGGCCGCACGTTCACGGCTGAGGATGAGCAGAAGCGCGCCAACGTCGTGATGCTGAGCGAAGGCCTGTGGGAGACGCGCTTCAACCGCGATCCCGGCAGCGTCGGGCAGGAAATCCGTCTCGACGGCGCGCTCTGGCGCGTGGTCGGCATCATGCCGAAGAGCTTCGAGATTCTCGGGCGCACCAGCATGTGGGCGATGCGCCCGTTTGTGAATCTGCCGCCGCGTGCGCGCGGGGCGTACATGCTGCAGGCGGTTGGACGCCTGAAGCCGGGTGTCGGCGTCAAAGCGGCGCAGTCGGATCTGGCGGCGGTGGCCGAGGGGCTGGCGCGCGAGTATCCGGAATTCAATAAGGGCCGCACGGTGACCGTCGAGCCTTTGCGCGACACGATGATCGGCAGCGATCTGAAAACGACATCCGTGCTGTTCCTCGGCGTCGTCGGGTTCGTACTGTTGATCTGCTGCGGCAATGTAGCGAACCTGCTGCTGGTGCGCGCCACCGGGCGCACGCGGGAGCTGGCGGTGCGCTCGGCGCTTGGCGCCGGCCGCCGGCGTATCGTCCGGCAATTGCTCACCGAAAGCATCGTGCTCTCGCTGATGGGCGGGGCGCTCGGCGTGGCTCTCGGCGCCGCCATCTTGCGCATCGCACCCGTGATGATTCCTGAAGGGCTGTTGCCTGCGACCGTCGCGGTGTCGTTCGACCTGCGCGTTCTGGCCTTCTGCGCCACAGCGTCGCTGCTGGTCGGCGTGCTGTTCGGCCTTGCGCCGGCATGGCACGCGATGAGCTTGTCGTCGCCTGAGGTGATGGGCTCGGACAGCCGGACCACCACCGGCGGCGGTGGGCGGTTGCGTAACCTGTTCGTCGTCGGCGAAATCGCGACGTCGGTCCTGCTGTTGTTCGGCGCCGGTCTGCTGCTGCGCACCCTGATTGCGGTGTCGTCCTACGATCGCGGTTATCGCGCCGGGAACGTGCTGACGATGCTGGTCGATCCGTTGGGGTCGGCCTATCCAACGCCGGAGAAGCTGCAGCAGTTCTTCGATCAGGTCGAAGCCGAGGTCCGGGCGGTACCCGGCGTGGCCGACGTCGGATGGTCAACCGCGCTGCCGCTCGGTGAATCCATTTTCGGCGAATATCCGTTTCACTACGAAATCGTTGGCGATGCGCCACTCGATGCCGCGCGCAAGCCGACGACCGCGTTTCAGATCGTGAGCCCGACGTACTTTTCGACGCTCGACCTGCCAATCGTGGCCGGCCGCGCATTCGACACACGCGACACCCGAGGCAATCCGCGCGCCGTGATCGTGAATGAGGCGTTCGCACGCGGTCTCGGCGGACGCAATCCCGTCGGCCGGCAGGTGTCCTTCACGCCCGTTGATGCACCAAACGGCAAGCCGAACATCGCGGAAATCGTCGGCATCGCCAGGCAGGTGAAATTCCGGCCCGATGAATCACGAGACTACGTTCAGATCTACGTGCCGTTCGCCCAGGACCCGATTGACGACGTGCTGATGCTCGTGCGCTCGAAGACGGGTCGCGCCGACGCACTGACGCCGGCCGTGCGGGCCGCGATCTCGCGCATCGACAAGGAGCAGCTCGTCAGCGTGGCCGGCATTACCACCCTGGAGGACGTGGAATGGGCGGCGACGGGCCGCCATCGCTTCCGGGCGGTGTTGGTGGCGTCATTCGCCGCGCTCGCGGTGACCCTGGCGATGGTGGGGGTGTTCGGCATCCTTGCCTATTCGGTGCAACAGCGGATGCGCGACTTCGGCGTCCGCCGCGCCCTGGGTGCGACCACCAGCGACATGATGCGGCTCGTGATCGCGAACGCGGCGCGCTTGATCGGCGTTGGGATCGTCATCGGCCTGGTCCTGGCCGCGGCCTTCAGCCGGCTGATCACGACGATGTTGTTTGGCGTGCAGCCGCTGGATCTGGCCACCTTCGCGGCCGTGGCGATCATGCTGGCGATCACGGCGGGGCTCGCCGTCGCCGGCCCCGCGTGGCGGGCGGCGCGCATCGATCCAGCCGCTGTACTAAGAGCCAAATAGGTTCCACACACGGGTTCCACACGAGGGTTCCGCACGGGGGTTCCACACGAGGGTTCCACACGAGGGTTCCGCACGAGGGTTCCGCACGAGGGTTCCACACGCGGGTTCCACACGCGGGTTCCGCACGAGGGTTCCGGACGAAGGTTCCGGACGAAGGTTCAGTTCGTGACTTTCGGCGCCACCAGGATGCGTTTCGGCCCGCTGCCGCGCGCGAACTGGATATTCGCGAGCACCTTGCGCGACGCGATATCGATTGCCGCCACGGCGTGCGAGTCCCACAGGCTCACGAACAGCACCTGGCCATCAGGGCGCACCGTGAACCAGTGAGGGAACTTGCCGACGCGAATCTGCGCGATCTCCTTCAGGTCGCGCGTGCTGACGATGCGCACGAGGTCGTTGACGCAGTCGGTGACCCAGAGCTCGGTGTCGTTCTTCACGAGCTGTAACGCGTGCGTATAGGTGTCGAGGTACGGCGGCGGGACCCCCGCCGGCAGTTGCGCCAGCTCGATGCGTCTCACCACCGAGCGGCTATCCGGATCGACCATCACGAACCCAATCAGCCGCGACAGCGCCGTGTAGATGATCCGGCCGTTCTCCGCCGGCTCGAGCGGGCGGACGCCGTCGCTGGTAGGAATCTGGTGGAGCAGCGACTGCGAGGCCGGATCGAAGACGGCGATGGCGTTGCCGTACTGCGCACCGACATACACACGCGTCCCGTCCGCGGTGGTGTAGGCATCGTGGGGCCCTTCGTTCATCGGGATCTTCTTGACTAACCGCAGCGGATCCAGCTCGACGATCGCCACCGCGTTCTCGCCACGCATCGGCACGTAGGCGAAGCGGCCGTCCCTGGTGAGGGTCATCTGGTTCGGATCCTTGCCCAACGCAATCTGCCCGCTGACGGTGCCGGTCCGCGCGTCGATCACCTGGAAGTTCCCGGTGCGGTCGCTGCCGATGTAAATCTTCGAGCCGTCAAGGGACGCGGCCAGACCGTGCGGCTTCGGGTCAGTCGTGATCCGCCTGATCTCCTTGAAGGTATAGGCGTCGACTTCGACGAGCTGATCCGAGTCTCCCAGGGTGACCCACAACGTGACGGGCTGCGGTTGCGCGGTGCCCGATGCCGTTGCCGCGATGACTGACAAGCCGAGAATGAAGGTGCGCATGTCGCGGCGGATTTTACTCTCCACAGGCGTTGACAGGGAACTCCCAAGGCCTTAGTGTCGTCTATCGACACCAATGACCCGACGCGCCACGCCTGACCTCCTGCCCGGCACGGTTGACCTGCTGATCCTGCGGACGCTGCAGACCGAGTCCCTCCACGGCTGGGCGATCTCGGAACGGATCCAGCAGATCTCCGGGGAAGTGCTGCAGATCAACCAAGGGTCTCTGTACCCCGCTCTCCATCGTCTCGAACACCAGAATTGGATCGAAGCGGAATGGGCGGTTTCTGAGCTTGGCCGGCGGGCTAAGTACTACAAACTGACCCCTTCCGGCCGCCGCCAACTGGCCATCGAAGCGCGCGAATGGGACCGCATGTCGGCGGCGATCGGCCGCGTCATGAAGCTGGCGTAAGCCGATGAATCTCCGCGATCTGAAATTGCGTGCCCGCGCCTTGTTCGTCCCGCGCCGTGTCGAGCGCGAGCTCAACGACGAGCTCGCCTTCCATCTCGAACGCGAGACCCAAAAGCTGATCGAGCATGGCCTGGACCCCGCCGAGGCGCGGGTCCGCGCCCAGGCCCGCTTCGGTTCCGTGCCGCTGGCCGCGGACGAGTGCCGCGATGCGCGCGGTACGGCCTTCGTCGACAACACGGTTCGCGACATCCTCCACGCGTTTCGCGCCTTCCAGCGTGCTCCCCTGGTGGCCTTCACCATCGTGTCCACCGTGGCGCTAGGCCTGGGGCTCGTCGCCGTGGTCTTCACGTTCCTGAATACGTTTCTGTTTCGCGTCGACGTGGTGCCGGATCTCCACCAGATGTTCGCCGTCGAGCGGCCGCGAACCGGCGACGAGCGCACCCCCTTCACGCGTGCGCAATATGACGCCCTGCGTCGCGAGACGAGCGTCTTTACCGACGCCTATGCGGAGCTGCCCGATCTCGACACCCGCATCGATGGGCGAATGATGGCGGGCACGCTCGTCACCGGCAACTTCTTCCAGGTGCTCCGCGTCCAGGCCGTGCTGGGGCGAACGCTGCTCCCTGGCGACGATGAGAGCGGCCAGGGGCAACCGGTGATGGTGCTCAGTCACAAGGGTTGGGACCGGCTGTTCGCGGGTGACCCGGCCGCGCTGGGCCGCCGGGTGCTCGTCAATGGGGTCTCCACTGAAATCATCGGCATCATGCCGGAAGGATTTCGTGGACTCGCCGTCGGTCCGCCGGATTACTGGGCGCCGCTCTCGTTGGTCGGCCAGTTCCGGCCGATCCATCGCGGCCGCGAAGACCGCGTCGGCATCGACATCATCGGCCGCCTCAAGCCGAACCTGTCGCGACAGACCGCGCTCGCTGGACTGATCGTGTGGGATTCAGGTCAAGCGAACGCCGAGGCGATCGATCGGCGCGTCGCGAACATCACACTGGTGCCGAGGCGCGGCACCATTCCACAACCTCTGGAAGCGATGATCCTGTTCGCGCCGCTGTTCTTTGCCTTCGGGCTGATCCTGCTGATTGGCTGCGCCAACGTCGCCAACCTGCTGTTGGCGCGCGGCGTGGCGCGCCAGCGGGAGATCGGGATCCGCCTGTCCCTCGGCGCATCGCGGCGACGCATCATCCGCCAGTTGTTGACGGAAAGCCTGCTGCTGTCGATCGCGGCCGCCGCCGCCGGCTTCCTGATTTCGCGCATCGCGCTCGAGGCGACGATCTACGCCGTCCTCAATAGCATGGCGCCCGATCTCGGCGACATCCGCCTCTCGGTGCCGGACGCGGACTGGCGCGTGCTGCTGTTTCTGCTGCTGGGCGCGGTCGTCGCCACCGCGTTCTTCGCGCTCGTCCCGGCGCTGCAGGCGACGCGGGTGGAACCAGTCAGGACCATCAGAGGCGAAGTCATGAGCGACGCGAAGCCAGAGCGGGCGCGAAACATCCTGATCGGCCTGCAGGTGGCGGCCTCGGCGCTCCTGCTGATCTGCTCGGCGGTGTTCCTGCGCAGCGCCTTTGCCTCGGCGACCGTCGATCCGGGCATGCGGGTCGCCGATACGGTCATGGTCGAAATGATCAACGAGCCAATGCGCCAGACGATGGTGCAGGCGGTCATGGCGGAATCCTCGGTGGCAATCGTGGGGGCGTCATGGCCGGAGGCGCTCGGCGCGACGCGTGCCGGGTCTGCAGAGGTCGACGGCCGCAAGTCGACCGTCTCATACAAGTTCGCCTCGCCGGAATATTTCAGCGTGCTCGAGATTCCGATCGTGCGCGGGCGAGGGTTCAGCGCCGCCGAGAGCGCCGGTCATCTTCCGGTGGCGCTGCTCTCGGAAACCACGGCGCGGGAGTTGTGGCCGGGAGCCGACGCAGTTGGCCAGGTCCTGCAACTGGAGGCGGACCCAAGTTCGCCGACACGGCGTGAGGACGAACCGAAACTGACGTCTCGAACCTTCACCGTCGTCGGCATTGCCCGGGACGTCGCCGGGTTCCGTTTCTTCTCGGAGTTCCAGCACGCGGGAATCTACCTGCCGACCGATACGGCCAGCGCCGAGACCGCGCTGATTCTGCGCGTCCACGGCGATCCCGAAGTGGCCCGGCGCACGTTGCTGGACCGACTCACCGCGATCGATCCGAGCATGGGCCAGGTCGTCACGCTGCGGACGATCGCGAGGATGGAGACCTACTTCCTGCAGATTGCCTTCTGGCTGACGCTGGTGCTCGGCGCGCTCGCGCTGGTGCTGACGCTGTCGGGCCTGTTCAGCGTGTTGTCGTACCTGGTCGAGCAGCGGACCAGGGAGATCGGCATTCGCATGGCGCTTGGTGCGACCACTCAAAGCGTGGCGCGGCTGGTCTTGTCACAATCGATTCGTCCGGTCGGCATCGGTCTGCTGATCGGCGCCGGCATGGCCATGGGTCTGGCCATCGTGCTGATGGCGACGCCCGCCGCATCGAGCATCGGCCAGATCGTGCACGTCTTCGATCCCGTTGCCTACGCCGTCAGCATGCTGGCGATCGTGACGGCATGTTTTGGGGCCGCCTCGATTCCCGCGCGGCGCGCGGCTCACGTCGATCCGGCCACCACGCTGCGCCAGGAGTAGAACAGCGCGTTGCGAACCAATTCGCCTGACGACACCACGAACCGCCGAGCCGAGTGGGAGAAGACGTCGACAGTGAAGCGAAGGCGAGAGCCTCGAAGAGTCAATTCACCACGGGTCGGTGCGCTTGGTGAAGACGCGGCCCTTGTCTGCGGCTGGGGTGTCGCCGCCGGTGCAGATCATCACCCCTTCCTCGAGTTGTTCGATGACATTGTTCTCGGTGCAGGAATTCAGGAACCTGATGCCGGCCGCCTTCGTGGCGTTGAGCACCCGGCGGCGCACCGCAGCCATTTGCGGCGCTGTCTCGCCGCCGCCCTTGTAGGTGCCAGGACGTCCCATGATGTAGAAGCCATGATCGCCCGGTCCCCATTCGGCGAACGCGATCCCCGGCACGCGTACGGACGTTTCAACATTCGCGTCGGCGCGCGGGTTTTCGATCTTCAGGCCGAACAGGAGTTCGCCGTCGGGGTTCATCGGCCAAGGCTCGGCGATGCGCATATATTCCTCGGCGGTCACGCCCCACATGCGCGAGGCGTAGCCTTGCGAGCCGTTGCCGCGCGTGCCCTGCGCCAAACCGTCCACGCGCGGCGCGAAGGGATAGCGCGATGCCTCGATCATCAGGTGGGCCGCTTCCGGGCTTTCGGCGTTGCACAACAGGATGCCGTGCACGCCAGCGGCCAGTGCCTGCTGCACCATCCACCCGTTGGCACGGAGCGCGTCGGTCGTACCCGAGATCGGGAGGGTGACGAGCACCGCCGGCGTCTTATGGCCGGTCCGGGTCGGGCCCGCTGCCAACAGGCCACGCATGAATTCACGCAACTCCTTGAAATCGAGCGGACCGTGCTCCATCTCGTAGGTGATGTAATCCGCTTTGGTCGCCGCCAGTTGCTTCCCCTGCTCGAGGCCGCCGCCGCTGATTTGCGTGTAGTACACCGGCTGGTTCTTAAGCCACATGTCGATGATGCGATTGACCCGCTTGCCGGTGCGCGTGGTCTCTTTCGGCATTTCCGGCAGCGTGACATTTTCGGGAGGGACTGTTTGCTGAGCGCGCGCCGACATCGTCATCGCCATGGCGGCCGCCAGCCCGGTGAGCACAACCGTTTTGATGCGCATGGATTCTCCCCTTTCGCCGCTTCCGAGTGCGTACAGGGTGCCACGAAACGGCGATTAATGCATCCGTGCGCTCACACCCGCGTCCAGGCTCCGATTTCTGCGCGGCCGACGATGACGCTATCGATCAGTTCAGCCGTCATCCGGTTGGAAAGGCTCTGGACATTCATGTCGGCAACGGTTGCGACGCCCAGTCGTTCGATGTCAGGAAGAAGCGTTTCGACAAGATCGGTAACCAATTCGAGGTGATCCGCGCCCTTCGCACCTCCACCCACGACCCCGCCCAGCCGCATCGATGGCGGCGGCAGGCCGGCGGCCACAAAAGTCGAATGCAGTTTCATCCCCATCCGCGTCTCGGTGCCGAGCAGTCGGAGTGTCTCGACAATCCAGGCGCAGCATTGGTCATACGTTGGCGCCGGTGGAAATGAACGGGCGCCGGCCCAGTCCAGTTCGTGGAAGGCGACAATGCCTCCGGAATGCAGGTGACTCGTAAGCCCCCGGAGCATTGCCACAGGACTTGGTTGAAACTGCAGAACGTAGCGGCCGACGACCGCGTCGAAGCCGCGTTCGAACGCCATGCCGGCTGGGTCGCCTTCATGGAATGAAACGTTTTCTCGCGCGCCCGTTCGCGCTCTAGCGACCGCCAGCGCCCCTGGCGCGCGATCCACTCCCACTACTTCACCAGTGTCGCCGACCAGTTCGCTCAGCAGGAACGCAACGTCTCCAGCGCCGCTGCCAACGTCGAGGACTCGCATTCCCCGAGTAATCCCGGCTTCTCGAAAGAACTGCCGCGTGATGGGATCGATCAAGCGCGCCTGCGCGCTCAGCCGATCGAGTTCCCGGTCGGAATGCCCGAGAGGGTATCGAGAGGTGTTGCCGGTTGCACTCATGTCCGACTCGCGCGCTGTGGGTCCGTGAGGCTGACTTCACTCTTCTCGCTTGCACGCGGCGGCGATCGCCGCAGGTTGACCGCCAGCGCCGCGCCGCCGACCAGGAGCCCGGCGATAAACATCAGGCTGCCTCCGAATCCGCCAGTCAGGTCTCGCGCGTAGCCGATCAGGAACGGTCCAACGAATCCGCCGAGGTTACCAAGGGAATTAATGAGCGCGATCGCGCCGGCGGCGGCCGTGCCGGTCAAGAAGGTCGTTGGGAGCGACCAGAACACGGGAATGGCGCTGAACACACCCATGGCGGCGATCGACAATGCGATGAGGCCGAGGACCGGAGACTGAACAACTGCAGTCGCGCCCAGGCCTGCGGCGCCGACGAGCGCCGCACCTGCGATGTGCAGGCGCCTCTCCTGAGTGCGGTCGGAGTGCGCCCCAACCACCACCATCGCCACCACCGCAGCAAGGTAAGGAATGGCCGAGAGAAGCGCGACTTCGCTGCTGCTTCCGTGTGAGAACGATTCGACGATTTGAGGCAGCCAGAAGCTGATGCTGTAAAGACCCACGAGCAGGGTGAAACTGAGGAGACTGAGGCGCCAGACCATTGGATGAAGCAAGGCACGAAGAAGGCTGACGTGCCCGTGACGTTCGATGTCTGCCGTCTCGGCTCGCATCGCCCGGTCGAGCTGCTCCCGTTCCGCCGCTGACAACCACGTGGCCTGCGCCGGTCGATCCGTCAAGAACCATAGGGTCGTGAGTCCGAGGACGACGGACGGAACACCCTCGGCGACGAAGATCCACTGCCAACCTGCGAGGCCGCCCATGCCATCGAGCTGGAAGAGACCCGCGGACAATGGACCGCCGATGATGCCGGACACGGCCATCGCGGTCATAAATCGTGAAATCGCCGCGGCCCGAGTGGCGGCGGGAAACCACTGGCTCAAGTAATAGATGACCCCTGGAAAGAATCCGGCTTCGGCCACGCCCAGCAGAAAGCGGAGCGCATAAAACTCCGCCGGGGTTTGCACCATCGCCATCGCTGAAGAGATCACGCCCCACGTGATCATGATCCGCGCGATCCATACCCGAGCGCCCACCCGTGCCAGGATGAGATTGCTCGGCACTTCAAAGAGAAAGTAGCCGAGAAAAAAGATGCCCATGCCGAGGCCGTAGACGGTGTCGCTGAAGCCCAGCGCCGATTTCATCTGGAGCTGCGCGAAGCCAACGTTGATGCGGTCCAGGTACGCCGCCACGTACAGGACGAACAGGTACGGAATCAGACGGCGCGAGACCTTCTGCACCGTTGTGAATTCCAGCTGCCGATCCATGGCCGCAGACGACCTCATCACCGCGTGGTGAGTATTGGGGCGGGGCGTTGCGACGTCAAACTAGAAATTGTTGTGGCAGTAATCAGATCCGCTGACCGTCAGCGAGGATCAGGCCGCGGCGACCGGTCGAGTAGCTGTGTGCGGCGTCGATCGAGAGGCGTTCAACGGCCTCGACTAGCGGTGACTCGGCATCCCGGCGCCGGCACGCAACCACCGGTAACGGTGCCAGCTCAGGCACGCCCTCGAGGGCGGCCAGCTCGCCGGAATCGAGTGCCGGCGCGATGGCCGCGACCGGAAGCGTGGCGAGCCCGTACCCGGCTCGCACCAGCGACACCATTGCTGCGATCGAAGAGATTGGATTGATGCGGGCGACACAGTACGGTCCGAGTTTCGCCACGACGTCCCGGTAGACGAGCGAGTCGCGGAGGAAGGTCAGAATCGGCAGGCGCCCCAGCAGTTCGGGATCCGTCTCGCGCGGGTCAGCTTCGTGCGGACGCCTGATGATCCAACCCATCTCGAATCCACCGATCGACCTGTTCTGGATTGTCGGAGCCGTCAGCGTTCCGGCGGTGAGTGCGAGGTCGATGTTGCCTTTGAGCAGCTCTTCATGCAGGTCGGCGGTGATGTACGAGTGGAGCTCGACGCGGACCTTGGGAAACTGCTCCCGCAGCCGCGCCAACAATTCCGGCAGCCAGGTGTGGACGACGGCTTCGATCACACCGATCGCGATGAACCCGCCGAAGGTCGCGCGATCGGAGACCGCCTCCAGCATCCGCGCGGAGATGCCAAGCAACTGTTCCGCGTATTTCAGGAGTTCTTCACCGGAGTGCGTGAGCGTGACCGTGCGCTTGTCACGTTCGAAGAGCTTCACACCGAAATCCTCTTCGAGTGTCGCGATCCGGGCCGAGACGGCAGCCTGCGTCGTGAACAGCTTCTCCGCGGCAGCGGTGAAGCTGCGCAGCCGCGCCACCCAGACGAACGCTTCGATGAAACGCAGATTCATAAAGCGCGCTCATCATACGCGCGAATCCCGGGCCCGCTAACGCCAATCCGGCGACGAACACGAAACACCCCAGCACCGCGGGCCCGAGGTGTGTGACGCTCAGGTAGCCAATCGCCGGGTGCACGCCGACTGCCGTCCCAAACCCGACGACTCCCGCAATCGCCAGCGCCTGCCACAACGCGCGCGACGGACGGGCGTATCGCAGGCAACCAAACATCGCCACACCGAAGCTCGCTAACGCACCGCCGAAGCCGGCGCGGTCGTGCGCGATCAACGGTAGGAGATTCGGGTTGATTGCGCTGACGGCCGCGCGCGTCATGCCGATGAATTCCAGGTCCTGCGGCACGAACACGAGTGTCATCCCCACCGTCATGATCGTCACACCGGCCGCGCTGATCCCGATGCTTGTCAACAGAAGGAGCGCCCGACCAATGCCGTAACGAGAATGCAGATCGAGCGAATTGGGCGCGACCGTGTCGCGACGGAGTCGACGTGTGCGAATCAGACCCACGAGGAACAGTGGAGCCAGCGCCAGCGTCGCCGCACCGTGCCACGTATCGAGGTACCCGTACCCGAGATAGAACAGAAAACTCAGGAAGCCGACCAGGCTACTGAGCGCAAGTGTCCACCACGCCCACGATTCCCGCCGTCGCAACGGAAACGAGATCAACCACAGGTAAAGCACGCCAAGGGCGATGAGGACCCCGCCGAACGAGATGCGGTCGTGAATCATGAAGTGCAGAATCCTGCAGCCTTGCAGGGCGCAAAGCTCGCGTGCGGTCATTCCGAGATAGACCGTGTCGTGCGGCAGGAAATTGCCGGTCGCCGCCTGAAAAAATGCGAAGGCCCCGCACCCCACAAGTAGGACTGCTGAGAGGACCAGCAGTGGCCGGCCGTCGCCAATCGTCATCTCCAGGAAACCGCGATCGTGGCGTGTCAGAAAAATAGCCTCAACGGTCGCAACCCGGCCCGTGCAAAAAATGGATCCAGCCGGCGCCCCAGTTCCGGCCAGTTGTGATGGGGCACCTGCGGATAAAGGTGATGCTCGAGATGATACAGGTGCTCGAGCACGGTTTCACGTTCACATATCCGCACTGGCCGGACGCGGCACGCGACCGCTGTCGGCAATGGCGTGTCCTCAACGGCACAGACACAGGTTCGCGTTCGTCGCATACTGTGTCGGGGGAGCCCTGAGGTGATCTATGTCCGACAACCAGACCCAGTCTGAGCAGAGCCGCGCCAGAGCCGAGACGGGACGGGAACACGCTGAAGATCATCGCGAGGAAGCTGATCTCGAGCGCGGCACCGCCGAAGAGCAACGCAAGGCGGCCGAAGCGTTGAGGATAGAGGCGGAAGAGCTTCGGGTCGCGGCCGAGGATGCGCGTCACGCCGCCGAGGATGCGCGTCTCGCCGCCGAGGATGCGCGGCACGCCACGGTTGCCGCAGTCGCGGCCACCGCCGAGGCGCTGCGCACGAACCTGGCACAGATGCAATTCATCGAAGATGCACGCAACACCCTCAGACTATTGAAGCCGACGGACCCAGACGACGTTCATTAGCAACGGGGTGGTCCTCTGAATCGTGGCCGCCAACTTGCAGGCCCGACGGCGGCGTAGCCAATTCCCTGGCTCCAAGCTCGGCAAGGAGGCTTCCCCAATGAAACGCGTTCTATCGAGAGTCGCTGTGCTCGCGGCGGTGATATCCGTTGCAGCAGAGGTCCCAGCCGGTGCGCAAGGGCCGCAACCATCGGCAGCCGTCACGCTGCCTGCAACTGGCACGTTTGCAAGAGGTGGCGAGTTCACGGGAACGATCACCATCAACAGATTCGAGCAACGCGGCAACGAAATCGTCGCCGTCGGTCTCGTCAGGGGCGTGCTCAGCAGAGGCGGCCGGACGCTCGGATCAGCGCTGGCCGGAGAGGTGACCTGGCCCGTCGCGGTCAGGGCCGGTGGCCAATTGCTCGCCAGCGTGGCCGCACGCAAGCCCTTGACGCCGATGCCGGTCGCGTGGTCGCCCGGCGCGCGATCCGAGTTCGGCGTGCTGCGGGTTCAAGCGGAAACCTGTCAGGTGGTCGATGTCGCACTTGGTCCCGTCAACGTCGATGTGCTCGGGGTCCAGATCGCCCTGAGTCCGATCACGTTCAACCTGTCGGGTGTTACCGGTACGCCGCTTGGCGGCCTGGTGTGTGCCGTGTCCGACCTTCTCGGCAACGTCGCGGATCTCGTGAACCTCTTGAATAGCGTGCTCGGTTTGCTGACGGGGTTGTTGGGCGGATTGGCCGGCGGTCTTGGTGGAGTCGTGCCGGTTCAATAATCGGCTGCTCACGATGAGAAATCTTTAGGCCTTTTCGTGGCGCATGTTGCCACGCGGTGGCGACATGCGCCATGCAGGTATTACGGCGCGCGACAGCCGTCGGAACGGCCGAACTTCACGTGGGACATCTAACTGAAGGGAGATGAAATCCGCTGCATTGGCGCTGTGCCTGGCCCTCATCGCTCCGGCCGCGGTGGCTGGCCAGCGTTTTCGAGCCGCTCACGCTGGCGGACGTCAGCGTCGCGCGCCGGGCCGGCGGCGTCACGGCGGATCTGACGATTCCACTGCGTGAACGGAAGCGGCGGTGGTGGTCGGTATCGGGTCCGATATTCCCGGGCATCGGCTCGTTGCGGGCTTCACTCTCGTCGCGCCTTCCACCGTGGGGACGCGGCGTCTTTGAAGCGGCGACGCTACGCGCTGCCCTGGTTCATCGACGTCGGCATGCTGTATTGGCGCACCGACCTGATGGCGGCGCCGCCCGACAGCCTCGAATCGCTCGCGGAGACGTCGAGGTCGCTGATCGCGGCGCAACGGGTGCCGATGGGCCTGATCTGGCAGGGCGCTCGTTACGAAGGCCTGATCACCAACTTCGTGGAGCATCTCGGCGCCTTCGGTGGCGCCATTCTCGACGACCAGGGCCGCGTCGTGGTCGACAGCGATGCCGCAGTGCGCGCCCTGACCTACATGCGCGACAGCATTCACGCCGACGGGATCGTGCCGTCGGCGGCGTTGACCTGGCAGGAAGAGCACACGCGCTTCGCGTTCCAGAACGGGCAGGCGGCCTTCATGCGCAACTGGCCGTACGCCTACGCATTGCTCGCCGACGAGGAGGAATCCCAGGTGGCGGGGCGCTTCGCGGTGGCGCCGATGCCCGGCGCGGCGGGCGGGGCGCCGACCGCCGCGCTCGGCGGTTCGACGCTGGCCATCAACGCCTACAGCGACCAGCCGGAGGATGCCTACCGGTTGATCGAGTTCCTGCTGCAGCCGCAACAGATGATCGAGCGCGCCCGCATCGCCGGCCAGTTTCCGCCGGCCCGCGCCTTGTACGACACCGCGGATCTCGATGCCGCGTTTACGGTACCCGCCGCCGAAGCCCGCCGCATCATCGAAGCGGCGGTGCCCCGGCCGGTCACGCCCGTCTACAGCCAGCTTTCGTCGATTCTCCAGGTGTCGGTGCACCGCGCGCTGACGCGCCAACAGGAGCCGCGCGCCGCCCTCGCTGAAGCGGCGGCAGGGATTCGCGGCCTGCTCGCGCGGCTGGAGCTGGCGTCCCCATGACGCCCGATCGCCTCTCTACCCGCGCGCGGCATGCATCCAACGAAGACGCGCGCCTGGCATGGTCGCTGGCGCTGCCGGCGCTGGCGATCGTCGCCGCCTTCGGATTCCTGCCAATCGCCTGGACGTTCTGGGAGTCGCTCCACCTCCACGATCTGAGGATGCCCTGGCGCGGCCGGCCGTTCGTCGGCGCCGGCAACTACCTCGAGATCGTTGCCGCCCCGCGGTTCTGGAGCGCGCTTGGGCACACCGGTTTCTTCGTGGCAGCGACACTGGCGATCGAGCTCGCCGCCGGACTGCTGCTGGCCATGGCGCTCGATCGCGTCACCCGCGCCCGCGGGCTGGTGCGCACCGCGGTGCTGCTGCCATGGGCCGTTCCCACGGTCGTGGTCGCGCTCGTCTGGCGGTTCATGTTCGAAAGTCCGGGTGGGCTGGCGTCGACGCTCGCCGGCGGGTGGCGGTTCGCGCCGGAGACCTGGTTCGCCGATCCGGTCGCGGCGTGGATTCCGTTGCTCCTCGCGGATGCGTGGAAGACGACGCCGTTTGTCGCGATTCTGCTGCTGGCCGGCCTGCAACAGATCGATCGATCGTTGCACGAAGCCGCGGACGTCGATGGCGCGAGTGCCTGGCGGCAGTTCCGTCACATCACGCTGCCACTGCTGGCGCCGGCGTTGCTGGTGGCGGCGCTGTTTCGCTCGCTCGACGCGTTCCGCGTGTTCGATCTCGTCTACGTCATGCCCGGCGGCGGTCCCGGGACCGCCACCGAGCCGATAGCGCTTTACACCTTTGCCACGCTGCTGCAGAACCTGCAGTTCGGCCTCGGCGCGGCGCTGTCGATGATCGTCTTTGCGATTGCCTTCGTGGTAGCGCTCGCGGCCATTCGCCTGTTCGGCGGCAGCGCGTTCCTGGAGCGCCCGGCATGACCCGTTCCTCGTGGCGCTGGTCGCTGGTGACCGCGGTCATCGTCGGTGCGGTGCTGTTTCCGTTGGGGTGGGCGGTGATTTCCTCGTTGACGCCGGAGAGCCGGCTGTTCCAGGCGCCCGGCCTGCCGCGCGCACTCGTGCTCGATCACTACCGCGCCTTGTTCGACGCCCGCGACTTCTGGACGCCGATCCGCAATTCCATCATCGTTGCCGGAGCCACCACGGTGCTGTCGGTGACCCTCGGCACCGCATGCGCCTACGCCCTGGCGCGGCTGCGCTTTCGCGGTAAGGCACTGGCGCTGGCGTTTGTCCTCGCGGTTTCGATGTTCCCGCAGATCTCGATCGTGGCGCCGCTGTACCTGGCGTTGCGCGAGCTCCGGCTGCTCGACACCTATCCCGGTCTCGTGCTGCCGTATCTGACCTTTGCGATGCCGCTCACCATCTGGATGCTCGTTGGCTTCTTCCGGCAGCTGCCGGTGGAGCTCGAAGACGCAGCGTTCATGGACGGCGCGGGCCGTTGGCGTACTGTGTGGGACGTGCTGTTGCCGTTAGCGGCGCCGGGCCTGGCGACGACGGCGATCCTCACGTTTCTCTACTGCTGGAACGAGTTGCTGTTTGCGCTGTCGTTCGCGCTCGGGCCGGACAGCTACACCGTTCCCGTCGCAATCGCGCTGTTCCGCGGTCAATATCAGGTGCCCTGGGGTGAGATCCTGGCGGCGGCCGTCATCGCCACCGCGCCGGTGGCGGCGATCGTGCTCGTCGCGCAGCGACGCATCGTGGCCGGGCTGACGGCCGGGGCGGTCAAGGGCTGACATGGCCACCATCTCCCTCGACGCTGTCAGCAAGGTCTATCCCAACGGGCAGGCCGCGGTCCGCGACGTCACGCTTGGCATTGATGATGGCGAACTGCTGGTGCTGGTCGGGCCGTCGGGCAGCGGCAAGAGCACGGTGCTCCGCTTGATCGCCGGCCTCGAGACGCCGAGCGGCGGGCGCATCATGATCGGCGGCCGTGACGTGACCGACGTCGCACCCCAGCAGCGCGACCTGGCGATGGTGTTCCAGAACTACGCGCTGGACCCGCACAAGAGCGTGCGCCGGAACCTGGCGTTCGGCCTCGAGGTCCGCAGGATGCCGCCGGCGCAGATCGAAGAGCGGGTGCGAGCGGCGGCGGCGGGCCTGGGCATCGAGTCGTTGCTCGATCGCAAGCCCGCGCAACTCTCGGGAGGACAGCGCCAGCGCGTCGCACTGGGCCGCGCCATTGTTCGCGAGCCTCGCGCGTTTCTGCTCGACGAGCCGCTATCCAACCTCGATCCGCTGCTGCGCGCCGGTACGCGCGCGGAGCTGGCGTTGTTGCACCGGCGCCTCGGCGCGACGATGGTCTACGTCACGCACGATCAGGAGGAGGCGATGACGCTGGCCACCCGGATGGCGGTGATGAACGACAGCATCATCGAGCAGGTGGCCGCGCCCCTCGAGATCTTCGCGTGGCCGGCGACGGCGTTCGTGGCGCAGTTCGTGGGAACGCCGTCGATGAACCTGTGGCCCGGCACGTGGACCCGTGATGGCGGCGTTCCACGAGTCACGACCGCGTCGTTCGCGCTCGACGCGGCGGAATCAGCGCTCGCCGGCGCGTCAAACGATGGCTCACGGATCATCATCGGCCTCCGGCCGCACGACATCGATGTCACCCCCAGCGGCGAAGGCGACGTCGACGGCACCGTCGAACTGGTCGAAGCGCTGGGCGCGTGGACGACGGTGCACGTGCGCGTCGGCACGGAGCGGGAACTGGTCCGGGTCGCTGCGCTCTCCGGTCCGGCGGCGCGTCCTGGTGACCGGATCGGGCTCAGAATACGGCGCGGCCGCCTGCATCTGTTCGACGCGGCGACCCAACGCAATCTGCTGGCGCCGTGAGCCGTAGACCTGAGTATCAACGAAGCATGCGCTGCCATAGAATGAAGCCACTTTGGGCCGCGTGCTCAGTCGAGACTTGGCATACCGGATTCTGGTGATGACGTTGTCGACGGTGATCGCGCTGGGATGCACGGAGGTGATCTTCCGTTTGTATTCGCAGCGGACGTTCGACGACAAATTCCCCGAGTGGACTGAGAACCTCGTCGTGGTGCGCGGCGCGCAGGTGTTCGCCTTCAAACCCAATGTCTCCGGCGTCTTCCCCGGAGGCGTGGACATGAAGCGCACGTTCTCGTATCGCACCAACTCACATGGCTTGCGCGACCGCGATCGGCCCGCGAAGCCGCCGGGCACGAAGCGCGTGCTGGTAGTGGGCGACTCCTACACGTGGGGCTACGCCGTTACCGAAGAAGAAGCGTATCCGCAGGCCGCCGAGCGCCTGCTCAAGCAACGCGGTCGTCCAGACATCGAGGTCATCAACGGGGGAATGCCGGACTACAACAGCCGCCAGGAGAGGCAGCTCCTGGCGCAGCTCTTACCAATCTACGAGCCGGACGCGGTGTTCCTCGCGTATGTGGTGAACGACGCGGAACCGACCACCGCCATGCCGGTACCGCCAGAGGAAACCTACCGCCACGCGCGCTCGTGGTTCCTGACGGAGGCAGCCGATCGGCTGAACCGGCGCGTGTTCAGGCGTCGTCTCCTGCCGTCCGCAAAGGACAACGTCGGTAGCAGCTATCTCGACGGCTTCGAGGAAGGCTCGGTGAAGTGGCGAGATTCTCGAGAGGCGATTCGCGAGATGCGCGACCTCTCGGCCGCCGCGGGGATTCCCTTCACGGTTCTGATCCTGCCTGACGTCACGCAGGACCTCGACGACCGGTATCACTGGCGCCCTATCCACGACGCGGTCGCGCGATGGGGCGACGAGCTGAACATTCCGACGTTCGATCTTCTCGATGAATTTCGGGGCCGGGACCATCAGACATTGCTGGTCCCGTGGGATGGACATCCCAACGCCGAGGCCCACGCGGAGTTCGCCACCTTTCTCGTCGCCAGGATTCTCGACCAACTGTCGGGCCAAGCTCTCGTTCTACTCCGCACTGGGGCTGGCCACTTTCGCGAGTGACGAACGTCGCCATGCTGCGGCTGACCGGGTCCCGAGGTGCCGCGCGCGGCGTCTCACCACCGAGGGCCGGTCGCGGGAGGCGGCGGGATAGGATCCGCGGGGTCCGGCCAGTACACTCGCGACAAGTAATGCAGCGCGATACCCGCGCCCCAGCGGTTGGGCGTCGTCCAGAACAGCAGCGCCACCAAGACGACCAGCATCGTCACGCCGAGCACCGGGCGCGAACGCACCACTCCAAAATAGATCAAGACGATGATCGCGCCAATCGGCAGCCGATCGCCGACGATGGTGAAAAACCACGTATCGCCAGGATTCCGTACGAAGACCAAGCCGCAGACTGAACATCGTTCGAGCTCGGACCACCCGGAAAACAGTCGCCCCTCCCCGCAGTGCGGGCAGCGATTGCGCAGTCCGCGCCGAAGCGCCGTGATGAATTTCACGCGTCAATTGTCACAGAACACGAGTCGAATAGGACGTTAATCGACGCATTATTTGCGTATTTCATGTTGACGCCGCGTCGAATACAGCCATAATATACGCATACGGTGCGTAAATTATGATCTCGTATATTCATCAGCTTCCAGACTGGCCCAAGTTCCACTGGGATCAGGAGGCGGTCGGGTCGGCTCTGGCTGGGATTCGTCATCGGCAGGGGCGGCTACTCGGACGCATGGAGAGCCTTGGTTTCTCTCTTCAGAAAGAGGCCGAGCTCGAGACGCTGACCCTTGACGTCTTGAAGTCCAGCGAAATCGAAGGAGCAACACTCCCTGCCGGCCAAGTGCGGTCCTCAATCGCCAGGAGGCTTGGCCTTGACACGGGAGGGACGGTCGCCCCCGAGCGTGACGTAGAGAGCGTCGTCGAGATGATGCTCGACGCCTCGCAGAACTTTGACAAGCCCCTCAGCGATGAGCGTCTGCGTGCATGGCACAGTGCTTTGTTTCCAACCGGCCGCAGCGGCATGCGCAAAATCGTCGTCGGCGCGTGGCGCACCGACGTCGACGGCCCGATGCGGGTGGTGTCCGGGCCCGTTGGCAAAGAGAAGGTTCACTATGAGGCGCCCGCGGCTGCCGTCCTTGAGAAGGAGATTTGCGCCTTCCTCGCTTGGGCGAATGACTCAACCGACAAAACGGACGCGGTGGTCAGAGCCGCATTGGCTCATTTGTGGTTTGTGACCGTTCACCCATTCGATGACGGCAACGGACGGATTGCCCGCGCGATTGCCGATTGGGCGCTCGCGCGATCTGAGAACAGTCCTCAGCGTTTCTACAGTATGTCGGCGCAGATCCGCCAAGAGCGGAACGACTACTACGACATTCTCGAGCGGACACAAAAGGGAACGTTGGAGGTGACGCCGTGGATGGAATGGTTCCTCGGGTGCCTCGGCCGCGCTTTTGAGGGGACCGAAAGCACACTTGCTGCGGTGCTTCGCAAGGCGCGGTTCTGGGAAAGCAATGCCCGCGTGCCGATGAATAACCGGCAGCGCGACATCGTCAACCAACTTCTTGATGGCTTCACGGGAAAGTTGACGACAAAGAAGTGGGCCACGCTGACGAAAAGTTCCCACGACACCGCGCTTCGCGATATTCAGGCTCTGATTGAATACGGAATTCTGCAAAAGGATGCCGGCGGCGGTCGGAGCACGAGCTACTCACTGAGAGTCACCTGAGCGGAACGCACCGAGCGTTCCAGTAGGAAGCGCGGAGCGATGATCACGCCAGTCCATCCGCGACGTAAAGGTTACTCAGTGCGCGGTGCCAGGTGTAGGCCTGCGATCGGCCGTCTGGTGTCGCGCGAAACGACACCAGGATCATGATGCCCGCGGGATCGCGAGGAAGGATGTTCTTCCACCCTTCTTGACGGCCGGTCCGGATATCCACACGGTAGATCTCTCCGCGCGGAGCTGCTGGATCGCCGGGCCGCGTGACGAGCAGACCGTCGTCGATCCAGCCGATCGGCGCCTCGCGCCCGGTCGCTCCCGCCAGTTCGCGAGACGCCGTGCCATCGACGGGGTACAGGCGGATCTCCGGAGTGGGTCCGCTCGCGGCGATCATCGAGCCGTCGGGCGAGACGACCCACGACGTCACGCCTTCGGGCGTGAGTGGCACCCGGCGCCCCTGGTCCACGTCCTGGAGATACAGTCGCGCCTGATGACCGGGCTCGGTGGCCGAGACGATGATCCGCTTGCCGTCGGGAAGCCACACCGCTCCGGTATAGAGGAGGCCATTGCCGGCCACTCGCCGGGGTTCGCCAGCACCGGTGGGCAGCAGTTCCAGATAAGAAGAGGTCGCGAAGAGATCACTGGCGGGAGCCGAAATGGCCCACCGTGTATCCGGTGAGAGCGCGATCGCACGCCTCGCCAAGACGAACCGCCTGGGAGCCGTCCGTGCCGCGAAGGTACACGGACATCGCCGGGCCGCCGCCCCTGCCCCGCCTCCGTGAAGAGCACCAACCGCCCGTCGTGCGAGAGATCGGCGACCCATGACGCGTCGAGCCACGACAGATCGCGCTCGTCGACGTCTTCGAGACGGCGGGCGATCACGACCGCGCGGTCGTCGGTATGCGCGATCACGAGGCGTCCGTCCGGCGAGGCGTCCCACAGCGTCGGGTTGCCGGGCATCCGCGTGATCGTGCGCCGGGTGCCGCCGGGCGTCACCGCGCACAGCGCGCGAAACAGCTGCAGTTCATCCGCCGCGGTGTACCAGATTTCGTCGCCGTTCCAAGTTCATTGACGAGTGGCCTGGCGGATTCTTCGAGGAGACTTACTGGGATCTCTTCGGAGGCACGCAGTGATCATCCGCATAGTTGCGGAGCCAGCTGTCTTTGATCCCTCAGCATACAGGGCACCCGATCTTCAAGCGGCGCATACGCGCCTGCTTGCGACGGAAATGTCGAAGTCTGCTCGATATCAGTGTGTGACCGGTCTGAGGTGGCCCGGGAAGCCCGCCGAAAGGCCAGTGAACGGCTCAAAGGGGAGTTTGACGCTGCTCGTTCCTGATCAGAAAATTGGCGGCCACCTTCTCGAACGGCGGGTCCCTCTGGTAGATGGCCAGCACGGGTACTCGAATGCCCGAATAATCTGGCTTCACCCGAGCATCCACCGTGATCGCCCGGCGAATCACGGGAGACAACAGCGAGCGACCTACCGAGCCGTCAGAATTCGCGACGTACTGCTGACGCACTTCCGCTTCGGGAAAGGCCCAGCCTCTATCCCTTCGCTGGGCAGCTCGAAGTGCCTCGAATGACTTGTTGTCAGGAGCCGATAAGGGCTCGATCGAGCGCGGCAGCAGTTCGGGATCTGGCATCGGCGCACCAACGTCTACGGGAGTTAACGTTGGGTCGCCCGCGCCGTCGAGATAGACGAGGCCGAGCAGTCGATCGGAATGCTGCGCAGCGAACATCGTCAGGATCTGCCCGGCGCATCAATGGCCGACCAAGAGAGATTTCTGAACATTCAGCGAGTTGAGCACCTCGAGCACATCGTTCGCCGACCGCTGCACGGCATACCCGGTAGCCGGCTTATCGGACGCACCGATGCCTCGCCGTGTAATGCCGAGTACATGGAACTGATTCGTCAGCTTCGGAGCGAGCTCGTCGTACATGTGCGCGCTCAGGTAGCATCCGAGCAACACAACGGGTGGCCCTGATCCACCCCACTCCAGTACTTCGAGTTGAACTGACGAGTCGACCGTGACCCGCCGAACCTGGTGCGGCGACGGATCGCGCCAGGCTCCGGACTGCGAGGTAAAGCCCAGCGCCAGGACGCACGCTCCCACGACGCCGAGACCGGCAATAAACAGCGTGGAACGCATCGGGTCGGACGGATTCTACTCCTTGAGCGTCCAACTCACCGCAGCTTGCGCGGTCGCGCCCGGACTCCGAGTGAGGAGCTCGTCGTCATGGCCACGGTCTTGGTGCGGGCGTCGCTGGTAACAATTGGAACTGGAGCTGCCGAAAGCAGAACATGCCTGCAATGGTCCCGGCATACACCGTCTTCGTCTGCGGATTGAACGCGAGGGTGTACACATGGGCATTCAGGGGCTTCGTTGGATTCAGGGTCGCGCCGCCGTCGATGCTCTTGTAGACCTCACGGTAGTGTCCAGCGTAGAGCGTCGCGGGTTGGGTGGGATCGATCGCGAGCGAGGATATAGCTTGAACCACGCCGGGGAAGGGGGTGGTGTTGCCGGTCCAGCTCGCCCCGCCATCCATGCTCTTGAACACGCCGCCTTCAGCGCCGCCAGCCATGCCGACGTAGAGCGTGCTGGTAAGTCTGGGATCGATGACGAGCGCCGTGATATCTCGTCCAGGCAACAGGCCGTTGTCGCTCGCCGTCCAACTCTCGCCGCCATCGGCGCTCTTGAACAGACCCCGGTGCCCGTAGAGGCCCGCAGCCGCGTAGAGCGTACTTGGAGCCATAGGATCGATCGCGAGCTTGCTGATGGCAACGCCGTCCGGCAAGCCGCCGTTAAGTGCGGCCCAGCTCGCTCCGCCGTCCGTGCTCTTGAACATGCCCCGCTGAGTCCCGGCGTAGAGAGTGCTCGGCGCGATCGGATCGATCGCGAGATCGGAGACACCCTTCCCCCAGAGACCCGATCCAGCCGAGTTGGTGTGGGCCCAGCTCGCGCCGCCATCCGTGCTCTTGAGCACGCCTTGGAGGAAGGTTCCCGCGTACAGTGTGGTCGGAGTCTGGGGATCGATGGCCAGCGCGTTGATGTAGAGAGTCGTCAGGCCCGTGTCGGCGGTGTTGACCACGCTCCAACTGGCCCCGTCATCGGTGCTCTTCGCGATGCCGCCGGCCCTGACCACTGCGTAGAGGGTGGTCGGCGTCAGGGGATCGATTTTGATCTCCGAGACCGCCGGCGCGACCAGGCCGGAGTTGCGAATGTTCCACGTCGTTCCACCGTCGGTGGTCTTGACGATGCCGGCGCCACCCAGGCCCGCATAGACGATATCGGGGGTGACCGGATCGATCGCAACGACTTGTACCTCGCTGCGAACAGCGTCAGGGGCGGCCCAAGTTCCGCTGAGCGGCGTCCAGGTATAGCCCCAATCGATGGTCTTGAACACCCCGCCGCCGGTCCCGAGGTAGAGAATGCCCGGACTCCATGGATCGACGGTCAGTGAGCTGATGTTGGAGAAGTCCCTTCCTCCCGAGAAATTCTGCCAGGTCACGCCGCCATTGGTACTCCTGAACACCCCGTCGGCAGTTCCAGCGTAGATCGCCCCTTGGCCAAACGGCGAGATGGCCAGGGCATTGACGTTGAGTCCCGACAGTTGGGGATAAGTGCCGGGGTCGGCCTCTCCGAGGCCGCTGCTGAAGCTGCCCCAAGTGGACCCGGCGTCCACACTCTTGAACACGCCGTGGAACCTCGTTCCCACGTAGATCCGAGCGGGAAACACGGGGTCGAGTGCGACGGCCTCTATCGGTGAGGGCGCGGACCAGTCCATCCTGGTCCACGTCGCGCCGCCAGTCGTCGTCTTGAATACGCTGTCCCAACCCACCGAATAGACCGTTGCCGGCTGCAGCGGATCGATCGCCAGGAATTGGCCGTACACACCTGGAAGCTTGGTCCAGTTCAGGCCGCCGTTCGTGCTCTTGAACACGCTCCCTCCGGCCGCATAGAGCGTGGTCGGCGTCGACGGATCGATCACGAGAGACCAGACAGTGTGGGGGCTGGCCCAGCCTTGCGTGAAGCCGGTATTCCTGGCGATCCAGGTGGCGCCCCCGTTCGTGCTCTTGAAGACGCCCCCATGCCCGGTCGCGGCATACAGCGTCGTCGGCGTTTGAGGGTTGATCGCGATGGCTTCGACGACACCGCCTTCGACCCCGCTGTTCGTCCACCGGTCGTACAACGGTGTCACCGTTTGCGCGACACCGACGCTGAACGTCGACGCCAGGGCGCACGCAAGAAGAGCGATATAGGTGAGGTTGTGACCGGCCGGTACGCGGGAAAGGTGTTGGGAACGCGTAGTCATGGACTGCCGACCTCCACGGTTCCGTGCCCTGCGCTTGGGGGTCACGCTGGGCGCGTCTTGCGTACGGATACGGCCGGCAATCTCGCGAGGTTCCGACGCTACCTCGTTCGGGTGACCGCTCGCGCAGGCCGTGAGGGATCGGACAGTCAACTGCAGTGATCGCCGGTCCAGTCGTGCCAGGCTCAGGATTTGATGTCAACGGCTTTGCCCATCGTGGCTTGGTCCTGAATGACGATGCACGGCGGTCTGCATGGGTTGGTGCGTGAAGCCGTGTTGCGTGAGTGATGACCATATAAATCACGCTCACCCCCACTGGGAGAATCATGAGCGTCACTGACCACACCGATTCGTCGGCCCGCGCGGTATGCGTGAGGTACACCAGCGAATCGACGCCCTAAAAACTCCTTCAGATCAGCAACAAGCCTCGCCGCATCCCAGCTCGGCCGACGTCACGATCGTGCGAAGCCACATTTCGCGCCGAAGGTCGCCACGTCCGTCAGATGATAGTAAGCTCAGGACATCTGACCGCGCAGCTGTGAGCCAAAATGTTCGATGTCGACGATTTGCAGGCGGCGTTGAAGGAACTGGGCCAGGCGACCTACAACCACGAGCAGTGGCACAAGGACTTGACCCGCGTGCTCGTCTGCCACCTGCCGTACGATCAGCGAGACGTAGCAGTCGATGCCCATCGTCACTGCCGGTTCGGCCAGTGGTATTACGGCAGCGGTGTTTCGCGGTTTCACGACTACCCTGCCTTCACCGCGCTCGCCCTCGAGCACGAGCGGATGCACGCGATGGCGGCGAAGGTGCTGCAGGCGTCCGCGAACGAACTGAGCATCTCGCCGAACGACTACGAGAGCTTCAACAACGCCCTTGAACGCCTGCGTCTCCAACTCCAGGAGCTGAAGCTGGAGATCGAGTACTCACTCTACAATCGCGACACGCTCACGGGCGCCGAGAACCGAATCGGGATGGTCACCAAACTGCGCGAGCAGCTCGAGTTGGTCAAGCGACATGTGCAGCAGTGCTGCATCGTTCTCATGGACCTGGACCATTTCAAGGATGTCAACGACAGGGCCGGACATCTCGCCGGGGACCAGGTGCTGGCTGGCGCCGTGCGGCACATCAAGGACCATCTCCGGCCGTACGACAGAGTGTTTCGCTACGGCGGCGAGGAGTTTCTGATTGTGCTGCCGAATACCAATCTCCAAGCTGGCCGAGAGGTTGTCGAGCGAATCCGCCAGGGCCTCTCAGCGATCGCCCTTACCCACGCAGGTGGCGCCCCCGTGTTCGTCACCGCATCGTTCGGACTGACCCCGCTCGATCCCGACGTCAGCATCGAAGAGTCGATGGACCGCGCCGACAAAGCCCTGTACGCGGCCAAGACGGCCGGGCGCAACTGCTTGCGCCTCTGGGCCCCCCCCGAGCGGCCTGAGGACCCCGTCGGCGAAAGTCGATGACGTCGGTTGTTGCGAGATCGTCCTGCCTTTGATTTGGGCACGGCGCGGCCGTCTGACTACAGCGCAGGGCGGCGATTCAAGACGCTGGAATCAATGTCCACCTTCGCTCGCGCACGGTCCGGCGAGCTACGGTGGACAACCTCCGCCTGGATCATCGAGCGGAGGTTGGTGGACCTGACGGGAGCCAGATCGAACCAGCTTCTGTCTTGGCTGGGGCAGCTCGACGAACTCCGAACGAGCGGTTCGAGAAATCGGCGTAGCGCGATTACGCGCTGAGCGCGCGCACCGCGGGCCGGTCTGCTGGTGTCGGGAGACGCAAAGCGGAGGCCGGCAGCGTCGCCACTGCGACAGTGTTGCCGGTCATATCGAAGAACTCGACTGAATAGCCTTCGTCGCCGGTGCCTGGTACCGCGTGGCGCTCCACGACCGTACCGACATCGCCCGCCCGCAGCCCGTCCTCTGCGACATCACGCGTCAGGATCACGTCAGTGTATAGCTCGAAGGCCATGCCTTACCTCGGGTACATGGTAATGAATCGGGGCGTCTCGCCGCCAGTGTCGATCTGCCAA
>CAZEMI010000200.1:0-4587 GCA_964513235.1 uncultured Acidobacterium sp. | reverse complement strand
CGCCGCCGGTGGTGCCGCCGATGGGGATGCCGAGCACCAGGTTCCCCATGACCGTGGTCAGGCTCGAATCAACATTGAAGAACTCGAAGTCCTCGCCCCCTTCGGTCAGCTGGAAGAAGTTGGGCGTGTAGCTGATGTCGGCCTCCCATCCGAAAATGCCCTTGGCCATGCCGGACGCGCTGAGGCCGAAATTCGCCCGCTGCTCGAACGCTTCATCGAAGGTGGCCACGTCGATGGTGTTGGCCGCGCCGCTGAAGACGATGCCGAAATACGGCGTCAGCAGCCAGTCCGCCGCAGCCGGTTTGGCCATGGTGGTAACGAAAACCAGCACAAGCGCCGCCCGTAATGCCTGTTTGAGTCCTAACTTCATGTGTACAAGCTCCCCCGACGCTAGGCGCTGCAAACGTGACGCCATGAATGCCTGCTAGGGCCGAGCTGGTGACATTTTCCAGGGCCGGGGCACGCGGATTGCACAGCCACACCATGGGATGCCCCCACAGGCATTCCCAAGGAGGCATGATGCAAGTCCGTAAGCTCTTCATGATCAGTGCACTGGCGTTGATGTTGCCGGTATCGGCGTCGGCGCAGAACTGGTTCGTTTCACCGTTTGTCGGAGCCAACTTCGGCGGCTCCGCTAACTTCGGTGATTTCCCAGACTCGGATGACGAGGTCGAGCGGCGTCTCGATTTTGGTGCGACGGTGGGATGGAATCCCAACGTCGTCGGTTTCGAGGTCGATTTCGGATGGTCACCGAATTTCTTCGAAGACACGGCGGGCGACCGCAACTTCGAATTCGGCGACAGCAACGTGACGACGTTGATGACCAACCTGTTGATTAGCGCCCCGCCGGGCACCGGTCTTCGTCCGTACCTGTCATCGGGCCTCGGGCTGATCCGCGCGAACATTTCGAGCGGCACCAACCTGTTCAACGATCTGGCCACGAACGATCTCGGCGTGAACATCGGCGCCGGCATCAATGGCCAGTTCACCGACAACGCCGGCATCCGCGGCGACCTGCGCTACTTCCGCTCGCTGCAGGACAACCAACCGGACAACGATCTCGATCTGTCGCTCGGCAGCTTCGATTTCTGGCGCGGCACCGTCGGTCTGACGTTCCGCTGGTAAGCTCATCCATACGGGGAAGTGCCAGCACTTCCCCGTGTGGATGATCCGCCGTAGCGCGCCAAGAAGTGCAAGCGCGAAGGCGGACGCAAATACCGTTATTGACTCCTTCCTGCTCCTAAGTTAGAAACACCCTTTCACTACAAGCCGCGTCCTCCCCAGGTTCGTGGAAGGAATGGGTGTGATCACACTACTCGTACGTACGCTTGTTGCGCTGTTGTTGGTGCTGACTCCGGTCGCGGCCGCCGCGCAGCATTTTGGCCGCAACAAAGTCGAGTACGAGGACTTCGACTTCCGGATTCTCGCAACCGAGCACTTCGACATCTATTACTACTCACAAGAAGAGCGTGCGGCGCGCATGGCGGCGCGGCTGGCGGAGCGGTGGTACGCGCGGCTGTCGACGCTGCTCAATCACCGGTTCGATCGGCGGCAACCGCTGGTGCTCTACGGCAGCCAGGCGGAGTTTGCGCAGACCAACGTCGTGGCCGGGCTGCTGCCGGATTCGGTGGGCGGGGTCACCGAGGGCGCGCGCCGGCGCATCGTGATGCCGTTTGCGCCGACGCTGGCGGAGACCGATCGCGTGATCGGCCACGAGCTGGTCCACGCGTTCCAGTTCGACATCGCGCGCCGGCACGGCCGCGACACCGGACAACCGTTGTGGTTCATCGAGGGGATGGCCGAGTACCTGTCGCGCGGCTCGCTCGAACCAGATGCCTCGTTGTGGCTGCGCGACGCGGTGCTGAGCGAGCGCGTGCCGGAAGGCGTGGGCGCGGCGGCACGCGATCTGTCACCGTATCTGTTCGGCCATGCGTTCTGGTCGTACCTCGGCACCCGTTTCGGCGACGACATCGTGGAGAAAGCGCTGAAGCCAGGCCGCAAGCAGCGCCGGTTGAAGGACCGGATGCGGCATGCGACGGGCGAGGACCTGGAGGCGCTTTATCGTGACTGGCGAACGGTGGTGACCGGGGAACACGACGGTGCCCGCGAGGGCCGCGATCGTTTTCCGATCTGGAGCCGCGACAGCATGCAGATCGGGCCGTCGGTCAGTCCCGACGGCGCACGGGCGGTGTTCTTTTCGGAGCGCGATCGCCTGTCGCTCGATCTGTTTCTGTCTGATCTTCGAACCGGTCAGGTGATTCGCAAGCTGGCGACCACGGCGGCGAGCGCGAAGTTCGACAGCCTGCAGCCGTTGCGGTCGGCCGGCGCGTGGAGCCCCGACGGGCGCTGGTTTGCCTTCGCGGCGGTGCGTCAGGGACGCGCGGCGCTCCTGCTCGTCGATGTCGGCCAGGGCACCGGCGATCGCGAGATCGTGTTTTCGAGTCTCGGCCAGGTGTTGTCGCCGACCTGGTCGCCCGATGGGCGATTGATTGCGTTCTCGGCGCTAGCCGGCGGGTGGACCGATCTCTATGTGACCGAGGTGGCCAGCGGATCGCTCCGGCAGCTCACCGATGATGCGGTGGCCGATTTCCAACCGGCCTGGTCGCACGACGGCCGCAGCCTTGCGTTTGTGACCGAACGGTTCTCGACCGATCTGTCGACGCTGGCGATCGGCCGGCCGCAGCTGGCGATCATGGATGTGGCCACCAATACGGCGCGCCACCTGGATCTCGGACTGCCCGGGACGCAGCTCAACCCGCAATGGTCGGCGGACGATCGCGATCTCTACTTCGTCGGCGACGTTGACGGCACGGCGAACGTTCTTCGCTTCGATCTGGCGACGGCCGCAGTGCGGCGGGTCACCGACGTCCCGACCGGCGTCAGCGGCATTACGCCCACCGGTCCGGCACTGTCGGTGTCGGCGGATGGGTCGACGCTGGCGTTCACGGTTTACCAGAACGGCCGGCCGCGGCTGGTGGTGCTCGATCGCGCCAAGGCCGACGCCAACGAGCACACCATCGAGCGTCCGCCTTCGCCCCTTCGGGGCTACGGCGCGACAGGTCCGCCTTCGCCCCTCCGGGGCTACGGCGGGACAGGCACCTACACGATTGCCGCGGCAGCGGACGAATCCGACAGTGCGTTTGGGCGCATCAACCGCCTGCTGGCCGATCACGCGACCGGGCTGCCCGATGTCGAGTCGATGCGGGGCCTCGAGTACAAGCCGCGGTTGCAGCTCGAGGGGATCGGGCAGCCGTACCTCAGCTCCGGCGGCGGTCCGTTCGGCAACTTCGTCCGTGGCGGCGGCGCCCTGCTGTTCGGCGACATGCTGGGAGAACGGAAGCTTGGCGCCGCCGTGCAGATCGGCAACCGGTTGCGTGACGCCGCATTCGAGTTCCGTTTCCTGAACCAGGAGCGGCGCTGGACGTGGGGCGCGGTTGCGGAACTGGAGCCGGGCGTGGCGCGGTTCCGCAGCTCCGAAGCCATCCAGCATGCCGGCGAGCCGGCGTTGCGGAAGCAAACCGAGTACTTCCAGCGCATGCAGTTGCGGGGCGCGGCGCTGGCCGCGTATCCGTTCAGCCGCGGCATGCGGCTCGAGATGTTCGCCGGCGTGAGACACGCCACCTATCACCGCGATCAGCGATTGCAGATCTCGTCGGTGGCCACCGGCCGCGTGCTGGAAAGCGAGCAGGTCCAAACGCGCGGCGGCGCACCGACCACGGTGGCGGAGGTTGGCGCGGCGCTGGTGCGCGACACGACAGTGTTTGGCCCGACCGGCCCGCTGATCGGATCTCGCTACCGTCTCGAAGTGGCGCCCGCGGTGGGGCAGTTGTCGTACACGAGCGTGATCGCCGATGTGCGGCGCTACCTGATGCCGGTCAGGCCGTTCACGCTGGCCATGCGCCTGGTGCATTCGGCGCGCTACGGCGGCGACGGCAGCGATCCACGCTTGCTGCCGAGCTACCTCGGCTCGAGTTATTTCGTGCGCGGGCATCGCCAGGATCTCCGCTATTGCCGTCCCGATGCGACGCGGGTGTGCGGCGACGAACTGCTCGGCAACCGCCTGCTGGTCGGCAACCTCGAAGTCAGGTTTCCCATCTGGGGGCTGCGCTCGCGGCAGATCGAGTACGGCATGATCCCGATCGATGCGTTCCTGTTTGCGGACGGGGGGATCATCTCGGGATCCGGGATCGGGGATTCCTTCGACTCGGCGCGCGAAAGCGCGCGCCTCGCTCAGGACAGGCCGGGATCGGGAAGTTCTACCGGATCCCGAATTCCGGATCCCGGATCCCGGCGCACGGGGATCAGTTCGATTGGTTTTGGCATTCGCGTGAATGCCGGCGGGTTGCCGCTCGAGGTGGGGGCCGTCCGCGCGCTCGACGGTCCGCGTCCACGCTGGCAATTCGACCTGGGCTTTCGGGTGGGATTCTGACGAAAGCCGAGTCAATCTCAGATTTCTGATCTCAGATTGCTGATCAATTGCAGATTGGTGATCGAATGATTGACGCAAATCGATCAATCTGCCATCTACAATTGATCAGCAGTCTACCTTCTGAGATTTGAGATCGTCTGTGTTGACACTGACCGCCG
>CAZEMI010000199.1:0-2298 GCA_964513235.1 uncultured Acidobacterium sp. | reverse complement strand
CGACACCAGCCAATGCGGCGCGTGCACCGTGCTCGTCGACGGCCGCAGCGTGAAGTCGTGCACCGTTTTTGCCGTGCAAGCGGACGGATCGGCGGTGACCACCATCGAAGGCCTCGCGCCGGAAGGCGATCTGCACCCGCTCCAGAAAGGCTTTTGGGAGGAGCACGGGCTGCAGTGCGGCTATTGCACGCCCGGCATGATCATGTCGGCGGTCACGCTGCTGCAGGACAACCCCACGCCCAGCGAGCGCGAGATTCGCGAGGGCATTTCCGGTAACTTCTGCCGCTGCACCGGTTACCAGCACATCGTCAACGCAATCCAACACGCCGCGAAGGCGAGGTGAGCCATGGCCGTTGCCACTCCTGTGCTGCCCAAGCTGGTCGGCGAGCGCGTCAAGCGCCGTGAAGACCCGCGACTGATTCAAGGCCGCGGTACCTACGTCGACGACATCAAGATCACCGGCATGCGCCACCTGGCGTTCAAGCGCAGCGACATCGCGCACGGTAAGATCACGTCGATCGACACGAAGGCTGCCGCGGCCATGGACGGTGTTGACGCGGTGTATACCGGCGCCGACATTGCGAAGGTTCTGGGGCCGATGCCAATCGGCACGCCGTTCCCGTCGCCGCCGCATCTCGCAGTGGCCGTGGATACGGTCCGTTACGCCGGTGAAGCGGTCGCCGTCGTCGTGGCGTCGGATCGCTACGTGGCGCGCGATGCCGCCGACGCGATCGTGGTCACCTACGATCCGCTGCCCGCGGTGGTTGATCCCGAGTTGGCCATGACCGGCAAGCCGACCGTGATCCACGCCGACTTCCCCAATAATCTCGCCGTCGCCCTGGTGCCCAGCGGCACCGGCGTCGCTCCCGATTTCTCGGTGATCGACAACACCGCGGTCGACAAGGCGTTTGCCGACGCGGAAGTGGTGATCAGCCAGCGCATGATGAACCAGCGCCTCGTGCCGAATGCGATGGAGCCGCGCGGCGTGATTGCCCATTGGGAGCCGGGCAAGGAGTCGATGACGATCTGGTCGTCGACGCAGAACCCGCACATCCTCAAGACGATGATCGCGGCGATGAACGGCCTGGGGCAGCACCAGGTCCGTGCCATCGCTCCGGAAGTGGGCGGCGGCTTCGGCGCCAAGATCAACATCTACGCCGAGGAGTACGTGGCCTCGGTGGTGTCGAAGAGGCTCGGCGTTCCAGTCAAGTGGATCGAGGATCGATCGGAAGCGTTCGTGGCCACCACGCACGGGCGCGACATCATCGGGTATGTCGACATTGCCGCCAAGCGCGACGGCAAGGTGCTGGGTCTCAAGATGCGGCTGATCGCCGACATCGGCGCCTACAACATGCTGCTCACCGCCGCCATCCCGACCCTGACGATGTTGATGGCGAACGGCACCTACGACATTCCGGCCATTCGCACGACGCTGACCGAGGTCTTCACCAACAAGACGCCGACCGACGCGTATCGTGGCGCGGGCCGGCCCGAAGCGACCTACTTCGTCGAGCGCGCGATGGACATGCTCGCGCACGAGCTGAAGATGGATCCGGCCGAGCTGCGGCGGAAGAACTTCATTCCCGCGAACAAGTTTCCCTACCAGACGCAGATGGGCGCGGTCTACGACTCCGGCGACTATGAGAAGGCGCTCGATGCGGCGCTGAAGGCGGCCGACTGGAAGGGCCTGATCGCCGAGCGCGACCAGGCGCGTAAGGACGGCCGGCTCGTCGGGATCGGCCTGTCGATGTATGTCGAGGTGTGCGGCCTTGGGCCGTCTTCGTCACTGCCGACGGGCGGGTGGGAGCACGGCCAGGTCACCGTCGAGCGCGACGGCCGCATCACGGCCACGACCGGCGCCTCGCCTCACGGCCAGGGCAACGAGACGACCTTCGCGCAGATGCTGGCCGATCAATTCGGCATTCCGATCGACCACATCACCATCCTTCACGGTGATACCGGGGTGGTGAAGCAGGGCATCGGCACGTTTGGCAGCCGCTCGCAGGCCGTGGCCGGCACCGCGCTGCACCTCGCCGGCGGCAAGGTGAAACAGAAGATGGCGCAGTTTGCCGCGGCGCTGCTCGAAGCCAACGCCGACGACATTGTCTTCGAGAACGGCACGGTTGGCGTGAAGGGCGCGCCCGCGTCGGCCAAGCCGTTCGCGGCCGTGGCCGGGTATGCGTATGTGCCCGTGCCGCTGCCGCCCGGGCTCGAGCCGGGCCTGAGCGACGAGGCGTTCTTCGAGCCCGCCAACAATACCTATCCATTCGGCTGCCACATCTCGATGCTCGAAATCGA
>CAZEMI010000198.1:0-5920 GCA_964513235.1 uncultured Acidobacterium sp. | reverse complement strand
CGCCTCGCCTTCCAGCGTGAGGACGGGCTTTGCCGGCTCCTCCGGCTTTGCCGGCTCCTGCGCCCATGCCACGCCCGCCCCAGCCAGCATGAGACCCGCCAGCGCAATCCCCGACACGAACACCTGGATTCCTCGAAGCATTTCCCAGCCTCCTTCAGACGAAAGGTCGCTACTTTACCGTACCGGACCGCCGATGAACACCGCCATGACGTCGTTAGCCAGAAGCATGCCACGTCGGGTCAACGCCAGGCGCCTGCCCGGTTCATGGACCAGCAATCCCGTGGAAACGTAAGGTGCTAAGTCTTGACCGTAACGCGCCCAGATATCAAGACCGTGCTGCTCGGATAGCGTGGCGAGGTCCACCCCGTCGGTCAACCGAAGCCCCATGAACAGAGCCTCTTCCAGCTTCTCGTCGGCCCCCAAGACCCTGCGATCGAGCCGCACATCCGTCCCGGTCATCACGCGCTCGATATATTGGGCCGTCCCGCTCACGGTGCGCCACCGCTGGCCGCGAAACGTCGCGTGCGCGCCGGCCCCGAAGCCAAGCCAGTCACCTTCCTGCCAATACTTAAGATTGTGACGCGAGCGGCGCGCGCGGGGCCGGGCCACATTGGAAATTTCATACTGTTCGAACCCGGCGCGCTCGAGCCGCGCCAACCCCTCGAGATACATGTCCGCCGCAGCGTCATCGGGGGCCGTCGAGAGGCCGGCCCGTGCCATCTCGTCGCGAAGCGGCGCGTTGGGGTAAATCTCCAACAAATAGAGCGATGCATGATCGGGCTCCACCGCGATCAACGCTTCCACCGATTCCAGCCAGTCGGCCGGGGTCTGGCCCGGGAGCCACATCATCAAGTCGAGGCTCAGGTTGTCGAAACCCGCCGTCCGCGCGCTGGCTACCGCCTGCCTCGCGGTCTGGGACGAGTGGAGACGGCCCAGGCGCCGCAGCTCCTCGTCCCGAAAGGATTGGACACCGAAACTCAGACGATTGACGCCGGCTTCGCGGAAGCCTTCGAGGGTTTTTCCCGAGGACGATTCAGGATTGGCTTCGAGCGTGACTTCGGAGTCAGCCGCCAGGTCGAAACTGTCGCGGCACGTCTGGATGATGCGCGCCACTTCCCGGGGCTGAAGCAACGACGGCGTCCCACCGCCAAAAAATATGGTGTCGGCTTTGATCGAGGCGTCGCCAGCCCTATGAATATCCGCGATCAAGGCGTCGACATAGCGTCGACGCAGGCCGTCATCATGAAGGCCGCGGTTGAAATTGCAGTAATTGCAGATGGCGTGGCAAAACGGGATATGGAGATAAATGCCCGCCGGGGTGCTACTTACTTCCTGCCTTGCCACCTGACCAGTTTAGTTCGTACTGTTGGCCGGAATCCTTGAGACGGGCCCGGGCCATCCCCTTGGTCTTCGGCGGTAGCGAGGAAGACTTGCGCACGTTCTGCGACGAGGCTGGCGAATTCTTCTGCCATGCGGCAATTTTTTCCGCGGAGGCGTCTGGCCCGACCTCTCGCACATCCGCGCCTTGAATCTCCACCCAGTCGCACATTTCGACCAGCCGGGACCGGGTCCGGGCGCCAAGCTGGTAAATGAAGCCTTGCGGATCGGTGTTGTCGGGCGAGTCGACGAGATTGCTGGTGAAAATCGTGGCGCGCTTCGCGTTGTAGCGGGTATTCACCACGAGCCCGAGCGTTTCCTGCACCCACTCGGAGGTTTTCTCCGCGCCCAGGTCGTCGAGGACGAGCAGGTCGGCCTCGAGCACCGGAGCGAGCACGTCCATCTCGGTTTCTTCGTTGCCGCGGTTGAAGGTCTCGCGCACCAGCCGAAGCAGCTCGCGGGTCTCGAAGAAAAAGCCGCGCGCGCCCTTGGTCCGAATCACTTCCTTGAGGATGCCGGCGGCCAGATGGGTTTTGCCCACGCCGTGCGGGCCGAACAACAACAGGCCCTTGTCCACCGCCGGGAAAGCCTCGACAAACCGCGTCGCGCGCCGGAACGCCTCGCGCTGGGTGTCCATGTCGTGCTCGAAGGTCGCCAGCTCGCAGCGGGCATAGCGTGCCGGGACGCGGGCGTCCTTGAGGAGCCGTTCGACCAGGTCGCCGCGCCAGCAGTCGCAGCGCGTCAGCCGCTCAACGCCGTCAACCGTCACGCTTTTCCAGCGTGAGCCGTGGCAAATCTCACATTCCATGACGGTCAATTGACGACTGTTGACTGGACTCTTAACTGCCGACTGTTGACTGCTGACTGTCAGTTCAGGTAGCCGCGGAGCACACTGTGCTGGCGAAGCGCATGCAGCGTTCCGGTGTCGATGTTGCGTTTCCTGCGAATCTTGCGCAGATTTCTCCGCCGGCTTTCCTCGCGAATGTGGGCGGCAAAATCTTCCGCGTCGCTCGTCGCCGGCTCCCGGACGTCCTGTCCGACGGCCGCTGATTGCGCGTATTCGATGGCCACGCGAATGGCCTCGACCTGCCGGCTTTTGGTGGCGGCGGCGATCAGGCCTGCGGCGGTGGTTTCCGCGCTGCGGGCAGTTTCGGCCAGCAAGTGCATCATCGCCTGGCGGATCCACCACATCGCCGCGGGCTGAAACGCCGTGTTCAGTGTTGGATCGAAACGCCGTGCCGCTTCGATGAGTCCGAGGTTCCCTTCGTGGATCAAGTCGAGCAGCGGCACGCCAAGCCGGCGAAACCGTTTTGCGTAGTGCACGACGATACGCAAATTGGATTGCACGAGCCGCCCGAGCGCATCTTCATCGCCGTGCTGCTGGAACTTCTGGCCGAGCCGACGCTCGTCATCCGGCGTCAGCGAGGGGAAATGTGAAATTTCGCGGAGGTAAGCGTGAAGGGTTGCTGATTCAGACGCTAATGACTCGAACTTCCTGATCACGGTGAGCGAATCTTACCACCGGATGGTTGTCATGCACCGCGCGATTTTTTTGTGGTTTCACTTTTTGTGACCGTCGCGTCCGGTTTCGCGGCGCGTACGAGATCCGTCGGCGATGCTTTCACGAGCGCAGTGCCGAGCCGTTGTTCCCAATCGTCGATGCCGCGCGCGAGCTCGCGCTTCACATATTCCATGAATTCGTTGACCTCACCCTGCATCTGTTCCATTTTTCGACGCATGTTGAGGATGATCTCGACGCCGGCGAGGTTGACGCCCAAATCTCGGTTTAATGCCAGAATAGTTTCGAGCTGCTCGAGGTCGTCTTCGGAATACAGTCGGGTATTCCCTTCCGTGCGTGAAGGTTTGAGCAACCCTTCCCGTTCGTACAAGCGCAAGGTTTGCGGGTGGATGTTGTAGCGCTGCGCCACCGCGCTGATCATGAAATACGCTTTGCCCGATCGCTTCGTCATTGCTCCCTGACGCTCTCGCCGTTGATCCGGCCGAATTCGCGCAGTAATTCCTTCGAACGCTCGTCGAGCATCTTCGGCAGCTTCAGCCGCACTTCCACGACGAGGTCGCCGCGGCCGCCGTGCCGCGACGGCGCGCCACGATCGCGCAGCCGGAACCGCTGGCCCGACTGCGTCCCGGGCGGCACTCGCAGCCGCACCGGGCCGTCCGGCGTCTCGATGTCGAACTTCGCGCCGAGGCCCGCTTCATGCACCGCGATCGGGACCGTCATGTGCAACTCGTCCCCTTCGCGCCGGTACACCGGGTGCTCGGCCACCGTCACATCAATCAACAAATCGCCGGCCGCGCCGCCGCGCACGCCGGCGTGGCCCTTCCCGGGAATGCGCACGCGCGCCCGATCCGCCACCGCGGGCGGAATGCGGACCGTCAACGTTTCCGACCGCTGCTCGACGCCCTGGCCGTGACACGGCGCGCACTCTTCCTGTTTCAGGCGCCCTTCGCCGCCGCACATCGGGCACGTCTTCGCAAACACCATGTGCCCGCGCACCGATCGCACCGCGCCCGTGCCTTCGCACGACACGCAGCGCGTCTCGGTCACGCGTTGGAAGCCGCTGCCCGAGCAGGCGCGGCACACGTCCTGGCGGGTCACCGTGACCGTTCGCTGCACGCCGTGCCAGGCTTCCTCGAAGGTCAACGTGGTGCGCGCGTGGATGTCGGCGCCGTGCTCGCCTTCGGCCGGCTTGGTCGCGCGCTTCGACAGCACCTCCTCGAACAACTCGCCAAACGTGGTGGTGCGCTCGGCGTAGACGCGATTCGAAAAATCAAACCCCGCAAACCCGAACGACTGGTCATCGTCCTGTTGACCGGCCGCACCCAACTGGCCGGCGTCGTAGCGGCGCCGCCGGTCCGGATCCATCAACGTCTCGTACGCGTCGAGCACCTGGCGAAAACGCACCTCCGCTTCCCGGTCGCCCGGATTGATGTCCGGATGCAACCGCCGGGCCAGGCGTTTGTACGCGCGCTTGATGTCTCCCGCGGCTGCGCCGCGCTCGACACCCAGGACAATGTAGAAATCCATGTCGCTTTCAGATCGCTGATGTCAGATCGGCAATCTCAGATTGATCAGCAATCACACATCTGCAATCTGAGATCGTCCAGCTCACTTCTTGTCATCCTCCACCACCTCAGCGTCGATGACGTCGCCTTCTGATTTCGACTGCTCCGCACCCGGCGCACCGTCGGCACCCTGTGCACCCTGTGCACCCTGTGCACCCTGTGCACCCTGCGCACCCTGTGCACCCTGCGCACCCTGCGCACCCTGCGCACCGGCATCGCTCTGCTGGTTCTTATAGAGAGCCTCCGACGCCTTGTGCTGCGCTTGCATGAGCACATCCATCGCGCGGCTCATGCCCGGCGTGTCGTTGCCGTCGATCGCTTTCTTGAGCTCGGCCATCGCGTTCTCGATGGCGTTCTTGTCGCTGATCGGGATTTTCTCGCCGGCATCCTTGATCATCCGCTCCGCCGTGTAGAGCGACTGGTCGGCGCGGTTGCGGATCTCGATCTCCTCGCGCCGCTTCTTGTCGGCGTCGGAGTTCGCCTCGGCCTCGCGCATCATCCGCTCGACCTCGTCCTTGCTCAGGCCCGAGGACGCGGTAATGGTGATCTTCTGTTCCTTCTGCGTGCCAAGGTCCTTGGCCGACACGTTGACGATGCCGTTGGCGTCGATGTCGAAGGTCACTTCGATCTGCGGCACGCCGCGCGGCGCGGGCGGCAGGCCGACGAGATGGAACCGGCCGAGGGTGCGGTTGTCGCGCGCCAGCGGGCGCTCGCCCTGCACCACGTGCACTTCGACGCTGGTCTGGTTGTCGGACGCGGTCGAGAACACTTCGCTCTTGCGCGTCGGAATCGTGGTGTTGCGCTGGATCAGCGGCGTCATGATCCCGCCCATGGTCTCGATGCCCAACGAGAGCGGCGTCACGTCGAGCAGCAGCAGGTCCTTGACCTCGCCGGACAGCACGCCCGCCTGGATGGCCGCGCCCACGGCGACGACTTCGTCCGGGTTGACGCCTTTATGCGGTTCCTTGCCGAAGATCTCCTTGACGATCGCCTGCACGCGCGGGCTGCGCGTCGATCCACCAACGAGGACCACCTCGTCGATCTTCGAGGCATCGAGGCCGGCGTCGGCGAGGGCCTGTTTGGTCGGCCCGACGGTCTTCTGCAGCAGGTCTTCGACCAGCGACTCGAACTTGGCGCGCGTCAGCTTCATCGCGAGGTGCTTGGGCCCGCTCGCGTCCGCGGTGATAAAGGGCAGGTTGATCTCCGTCTCCATCACCGTCGACAGTTCCATCTTCGCCTTCTCGGCCGCCTCGCGAAGCCGCTGCAACGCCATGCGGTCCTTGCCGAGATCGATGCCGTCGCTCTTGCGGAACTCGTCGATGATCCACTCGATGACGCGCTGATCGAGGTTGTCGCCGCCCAGGTGCGTGTCGCCGTTGGTGGACTTCACCTCGACCACCCCTTCACCCACTTCGAGGATCGAGATGTCGAAGGTGCCGCCGCCGAAGTCGTAGACCGC
>CAZEMI010000197.1:0-3322 GCA_964513235.1 uncultured Acidobacterium sp. | reverse complement strand
CCCGATCCCCGATCCCTGATCCCTACTGCTTCACAAGTTCTCTTCGCAGCTGCTGTAGTTGCGTCTTCACACTACCGTCGTAGACCGTGCTGCCGATCCTGGCGACCACGCCGCCAAGCAGCTCGGGATCGACGCTGATCGACAATTCCACTTTCTTTCCGGTGGCTTTCGACAGGCTCTCGGCGAGCGCGGTCGTCTTCTCCGGCGAGAGCGGCGCCGCGCTCGTCACGTCGGCGCGGATGATGTTCTGGTGCTGGAGCAACCGTTCGCGATACGCCTCGGCGAGGTCCTTCAGGTACGCCAGCTTGCGCTGCTCGGTGAGCAGGACCAGGAGCTTCTTGACCGGCGCGGTCACGCCGATCGTGTCGAGCACCCTCTCCATCACCGCCTTGCGCGCCGCGTCCGGCACGTTGGCGGCGTCACCGGCGCGCATCAACTCCGTGTTCTCTTGGAGAAGCTCCGTGATCTCGGAAAGATCTTTCTCGATCCGCCCAAGCTCCGCGTTCTCGGTGATGGCCACGTCGAACAGCGCCTTGGCGTAGCGGTTGGCGGAGGTGCGGAGTGACATCAGTGCTGCTCCTTCACCTGCGCGAGATAGCGGTCGACGAGACGCTCCTGGTCGGCCGGCGTCACTTCTGTTTTGATCCGCTCGGTGGCGAGCTGCACGGAGAGGCTCGCGGCGTGTTCGAGGATCTCTTTCTTGGCCAGCCGCACCTGCAGATCGATCTCGCGGCGCGTCTGTTCGAGGAGCCGCTCGCGATCGGCGGCGGCCTGGGCGGCAATGCGCGCCTCTTCGGCCGTGATGTCTTCGGCGCCGCGCGTGCGCAGCGCGACCAGCTCGCCGGGCAGCGCCTGCAGCTTCCGCTCGATGGTCGCGAGTTGCGCGGCCGCGGTGGCTCGCAGCGCCGCCGCTTCGACGAGATCCTTGCGGATGCTGGCGTCGCGCGTGGTGAGGTACTCGCGAATCGGGTGGTTGAGGAAGTAGTAGAGGATGCCGATGAAGATGATGAAGTTGGCCACCGGCCACCCCATCCCCAAGATCATTCCGCCGATGGACTCGTCGTGATGCTCGGCCGCTTCCGGCGCATGTTCCTGCCCGCCGTCGCAGCCGAAGGCCGCTCCGGCGTGGTCACGCCGTAGCTCCGCTGAACCACCCGGAGCGAAGGCGGAGGCGAATGCCATTGGAGTGAACGTCAGCAAGAACGCCGCAAACAAGGCGGTTATGACCTTGCGCTTTAATTCACAAGCCGCCGGAAACATCTGTTCCATCTGCGCTTTCTGTGGCCCTGGTATTGATTATCCGCGGCCGAGGACGCGAGATACGATCGCGCCCGCCAGACTCGAAGCGTCGCGATCGAGCGCGGCGCGCGCCTGTTTCGATTCCTGCAGCACGCGCGAAGTGGCCGCAGACAGCTCCTGCCCGACGGTCGCGCGCGTGGCCGCGAGAAGCTCGGCGCGCTTGTCGAGCGCCGCCTTGCGCATGTCGTCCATCTGACCGTAGATCTCGGCACGAGCGGTATTCAATTTCTGATCGTATTCAGCGGCGGCGGCGGCGGCTTTCTGCGCCGCGGAGTCGGCAAGCTCACGCGCGCCGCGTACGGCGGTGGCGCGCTCGTCGATGACGCGGAGAATCGGCGTGAAGACCAGGGCGTTGAGCAGGTAGGTGCACAACAGCAAGAAGCCGACGACCCAAAGTGCGGTGATATCCGGGGTTAACAAACAATTAAATGTATCACGCTCGGCGGGCGCATCGGGTGCGTCCGCGGCACCGGGCTCGTCGCGTGTGGTTGAAGCTAAATACGCCGGTTTCGGTCAGTTAACCAATTCGAAGTCGTGGACCGCTGGGAGGGGTCACGGATCCTACAAAAGTGGCCGAAACTCCTGCGTTTTGGAGCCTGTCCCTCACCTCATTGGCTGAGTCGGCACCCACCGACAAAAGCAGCCCTCCTGACGTCTGGGGATCGAAAATCAGATCCCGACGAGCTTCCGCTTCCCGACCGGCATCACTTCCCGACGGGAATGAGCTTCCCGACAGGAATTCAATCCCCGGCAAGAAGTGCTCTTTGTTCGTCTTCATGCCGCCCGACTTGTTTTGTGCGGTCATCGCGAGCACGCCAGGAATGATGGGCAACGCGCTCGCGTCGAACTCGATCGTCACGTGACTGGCCGCGGCCATCTCCGAAGCATGACCCGCGAGGCCGAAGCCGGTGATGTCGGTGCAGGCATGCACGCCGCTACGTGTATGAGGAGACGCTGCCGCGATCGCTTCCGCGGCCGCCTTGTTCAACGTGCGCATCTGATCGACGGCTGCGTCGATCACCGCCTGCGGCGCGCGGCCGAATTTGATCGCGGTGCCAACAATGCCGGTGCCAAGAGCTTTCGTCAGGATCAGGCGATCGCCCGGCTGTGCGCCGGCGTTGGTGAGGATGCGTTTCGGATCGATGGTGCCTGTCACCGAGTATCCAAACTTGATTTCGCGATCCTGGACGGTGTGACCACCGAGCAGTGCGACGCCGGCCTCGCGCAGTTTGTCGAATCCACCGCGGAAGATCTGCCCGATGTCATCGGTGTGCAAGCCATCCTGCGGGAAGGCTGCGATCGCAAGCGCGGTGATGGGACGTCCGCCCATTGCATAGACGTCGCTCAGCGCATTCGCCGCGGCGATTTGTCCGTAGAGATACGGGTCATCGACGATCGGCGTGAAGAAATCCACGGTCTGCACCAGCGCCGTCCCACCCTCAGCGTCTCCTACTAAGGCGTACACACCGGCATCGTCCGCAGTCCTGTAGTCAACGAGGATGCGTGGATCCGATTGAACTGGTATGCCGCTCAGGACCTGAGCGAGCTCGCCGGCTGCGAGTTTGCTCGCTCAACCGGCGCAACTGACCATCTCGGTCAGCCGGCGCCTTTGCTGGGTTGTCATTTGCGCTCCGTTAGGTACTCATACAGTCGCTGCAATTCGGTCTCGTTGGTAAAGGTGACAGCGATGGTCCCTCCCTTTCCCTTCCGCGTGATCTCAACCGGCGTGCCGAGCGCGATCTTCAACTGCTCTTCGGCCGCGCGCGTGTGCACGTCCTTGGTCGCCTTGACCGGCGCCGTGGTGGTGGCGCCGCGCTTGGTGCCGATCTCTTTCTTGACGAGCGCTTCGGTCTCGCGCACCGAGAGGCCACGCGACACCACGTCCCGGGCGAGACGGCGTTGATCGCTCTCTGCGGTCAACGCCACGATCGCGCGGGCGTGGCCCATCGAGAGCACGCCCGACGCCACGTTGCCGCGGACCTCTTCGGGCAGCTTGAGCAGGCGCAGGTAGTTGGCCACCGTC
>CAZEMI010000196.1:0-37054 GCA_964513235.1 uncultured Acidobacterium sp. | reverse complement strand
GATGGCGCGTGACTTATCGGAAATGACCCAAATTCTTGACTAGTACTTCACCTGGACTTGGGCTCGTCCGTGGAAGTAATTGATTCGGGAGGAGTTTGGTGCGCCCAGCATGATTCGAACATGCGACCTCCTGGTTCGTAGCCAGACGCTCTATCCAGCTGAGCTATGGGCGCGACAGACTTACGATCTTAGCACACGAAAACACGCCTTTTCCCCGTCAAGAATCCCCTTCCCGTCAAGGAGTGCCTCCCCGTCAAGGAGTGCCGCCCTGGCGCGCGACCGCGTACGTAACAAGGGCCACCAGCCGGCGAAGCCGACCAGTGGCCCCTGTTAGCGCGCGTTCGTTGTTTAACGAAGCGTTCGTCCCTGTACGCCGACGTTGACGATGAACTCACCGCTGTTGTCGGCAAGATGGTCGTCGTTCACGCCGAGATAGAGGCGGCCGCTTACCGGCGCCGTCCACGTTTTGCGGTCCCCGATGAACGCCGGCCAATAGTCGCCAATCTTGGCGAGCAGGCCGCCCGCCTTCTGGCCGAGCACCGGCGCATCAGGCGCCGTGCGGCCGCGGGTCGAGCCGGCCGGCGTGGCCGTGTCGCGGCGGTCGCTCATCTCGATCTGCCCGCTGGCGTCGAACGTGATCACGTCGCCGGCGCGCACGGTGAAGCCGGTGTCGGTCCAGCGCTGCTGCGAGTTGACGCGCACGGTCTGACGCCCGGCGGCGGACGGAGCAGTGGCGCCGCTCGGCGAGCCGCCGGCCACGTCGAATTCCGTGCGCGAGAGCACGCCGTCGTTGTTGCGATCGCGGGTCGCGAAGCTGTTGTTCGACCAGTGCCACTCGGCGCGCGACAGCGTGCCGTTGCGGTCGAAGTCAAGGTTCTGGAACTGATCCCAGGTGTCGAGGCTCGGCGTCGATCCCACCACCTCGAAGCGGCTCAACACGCCGTCGCGATTGCGATCGAGCCGGTTGAACTCGGTGGTGCCGCCGAACCATTCCGACTTCTCGACGCGGCCGTTGTTGTTCCAGTCCATGTTGTCGAACGAGTCATCGCGCACGTCGTCGATGCCCTCGCCGAGAAACTCCTGCAGGCTGATCGCGTCGTTGCGGTTGGCGTCGACGCGGCGGAACGTTTCGAGGTCGAAATGCCACTCGTTGGCCGAGAGGCGGCCGTCGCGGTTGTGATCGAGACTGGTGAAGTTGGCGCGCGTCCAGCTGAGGTTGCGCTCCAACGTCGTGGGGTTGTGATCGGCGAGGTCTGTGTCGCGTTGCGCACCGGGGCGCACTTCATTGCCCGACAGCACGCCGTCGTCGTTCCAGTCGTGATTCTGGAATGAACGCGCGTTGCCGTCCCATTCTTCACGAGTGATGCGGCCGTCTCTGTTCTGGTCCAGGGCCTGGAACCGGTATTTCGAGACGGGCTGGGCCTGGCCCTTAGCCTGGCCCTTAGGCTGGGCCTCAGCGGACATCACCGCTGCCGGCGCGAGGCTCAGCTGCAGAGCCAGGATCGAAAACGTCAGCACCAAAGGACGCGAAGACATAAAAATCCCTCCGCTGTCCTTTGGTGCATAAGCTGTACCGGTTAACGTGGGTCCGCCCCGACCGTCAGGACCGCTTCTTGTTCTTCGAGCCGATGCGCTTGGCAATGTCGCGCACCACGCGCTCCCACACCTTGAGCGCCTTCGCATAGCGCGCCGCGGCCGCGGTATCGTCCGCGACCTTGGCGTCGAGGCCGAAGTCCTTCGGCTGCGGCATCGGCGGCAGATGGACGACGACGCGGTCGCTCATTTACCAGTCCGAGATGCGGCCGGTGCGCGGGTTGTCGTGACGGCCCGCACTCGTGTCGCTGTCGAGCGAACGCTGCTCGCGCCCCTCGTCGTTCACGCCCGTGCTGCGCGTGTCACCATCGCGTGAATCTTCGAGGCCATCATGGCTCTGCCGTGGCATCTGCTCGCCGGTACGATCGACGATGTCGGCCGAGTCGGTGTCCCCGGGTACTTCCAAATTGCGGTCCTGACGATCCTGATTTGGGTCCTGATCTGCCATGAGCTCATCCTCTCTGTTGAGATGGAGTCGTGCCTGCTTACAGAACTTTGGCTGGGCTGCCGCCGTCGCTGCGCGAAAATCCCAGCGCGGCGCGGCTGACGGAAAGCTCATCGGCTTCCGTGCCCGCTGTATCGATGTCCTGATCGCCCGCGCCGGGATCGGTATCGTCTGAGTTGGTGTCGCGGGGCAAGCTGCTGGCGCCCTGCATCTCTCCCGCGATGGGACTCTCGACGCCCGCGGCCCCCTTTTCGGGGACAGGATGGTTTGGCTCTGCTTCGTGCGTTGACTCTACCTGGCGAGTGGGCATGAAACCTCCCCCCTCGGCACAGCAAGACACGTACCGGGAGCCGGGAGCCGGATCTCGAATTACTGGACGGTGCGTACCGGTAAGGCGGCTAACGAGTCGTTGAGCGGCAGCATGCGCCCGGCTTTGTCCCGCACGGCGCCTCGTTCCCAGCCGACCAGTACGACGCGGTCCGCGAGGCCGCCCTCGGATCGCTCAGTCGTGACCGCTCCGGTGATGCGGAGAGGTTGCGACGCCGTGACCTGCACCGGATGCTGGATCGACACGGGAACTGTCGCTTCACCGGCTGTCCGCCAGCCGACGACCACCACTTGAGTAGGGCCGCTCGACTCGCCAGGACGCAGCGTCGGCGTCTGCGCAGTCACGGCCGGAATCGGCGTCAGGATCACGGCGAGGTAGAGCAGCGCGCCGGCGATCACCGTGAGGATGAATTTCGTGTAGCGATCCACTGGGCACTCCTTGTCGGGATCCGGGATCCGGGAACCGGGATCCGAAATTAATTGGGCAAAGCAAAGGCGACGAGCGCGGTGTCTTCGCCGCGGCCGGTGGCGATTACGACGATTTGCCGACCGTCGGCGGCGAGGTAGGTCATTGGCGTTGCGGTGGCCTGCCTGGGTAAGACGTAGCGCCATGCTTCGCGGCCGTCACGCGCGTCGAAGGCCGATAACGCCATGTCGTTGCCGCCAACAAAGACCAGGCCACCCTTCGTGACGATCGCGCCGGGAGGGCCGACGGCGCCAAGTCGATTGGGCAACGGCACGCCCTCGAGTGCCGGCCTGGATCGCAACTCCGGCGCATCGCCAAACGGCACCTTCCACGCGATCTCGCCGCGATTCAGATCGAGAGCCACCAAATGCGCGTAGGGCGGCTTGAGAATCGGCACGCCGTCCACAAACGAAGAGGGGCTGCGATTGATGTACTCCGCATCCACTTCGTCGATGCGATCCTCGGGCTGCGTGGATTTGTTGTAGCTTTCCAGCCTGAAGATCGCCGGGCTCCGCGTGGTCTTGACGAACAGGCGGCCGGACCCCGGATCGAACGCGCCGCCGCCCCAGTTGGCGCCACCCCACACGCCCGGCAGCGCCACGGTGCCTTGCAGCGACGGCGGCGTATAGATCGGCCCGAGCCGATACTTCTTCAGCTCGGCAACCGCCTTCGCCTTCAACTCCGGCGTCGCATCAAACGCATCGTCCAGCGTCACGCCTTGCGATTCGAACGCGGGTGGCTTCGACGGCACCGGCTGGGTTGGCCACGAGGCTTCGCCGGGCACGTCGCTGCGGCCCACGGGCTTCTCTTCGATCGGCCACACCGGCCTGCCGGTGACGCGATCGAAGACGAACGCCCACCCCTGTTTCGTCAACTGCACCACCGCGTCGATCCGCTTGCCGTCGACGGTGATGGTGACGAGATTCGGCGCCGATGCCGGGTCGTAATCCCACAGTCCGTGATGGACGATCTGGAAATGCCACTTGCGCTGCCCGGTGTTCGCATCGAGACACACGATCGATTCGGCGAACAGGTTCTGCCCGGGGCGGCGGCCGCCGTAGTAGTCGTTGCTCGGCGTGCTGACGGGCATGTAGAGCAGCCCGCGCTGTTGGTCGAGGCTCATCGGCGCCCACACATTGGTGTGACCGGTGAACTGCCACGATCCGCCGTCCCAGGTGTTGTTGCCGAATTCGCCGCGTTGAGGAATCGTGTTGAACTTCCACACCAGTTTTCCGCTCCGTGCGTTAAATGCACGCACGTCGCCGGGCGGATCGTTCTTGTAGGTCAGCCGATCGCCGACACCGTTACCGACGATGATCAGGTCTTGGTAGACGATGGGCGGCGAGGTGTTGGTGTAGTGCTTCTTGTTGATCGCCCAGACGAGACCTTCGCTCAAATCGACGATGCCGTTTTTTCCAAAACTCGTGACCGGCTCGCCGGTCCTGGCGTCGAGTTGAATCAGCTTGTAGCGGGCGTTGAGAAAGATCCGGAGATTGCTGCCGCTTGCCCCGAGCGCAGTCGAGGGGTCTCGCCACGCCACCACGCCGCGATGCGCGAAGCCCTGGCCGTTGGCCGGCTGGCCGTCTTCGTAGGCTTTCGGATCGTATCGCCAGAGTTCCTTGCCCGTGGTGGCGTCGAGCGCGGCGACCTGGTTGTACGGCGTGCTCAGGTAGAGCACGTTGTCGATCATCAGCGGCGTATTCTGAAACGCGCCGGGCCGCGTGCCGAATTGCGGCAGCACTTTTTCGTTCGGCTTCCACTCCCACGCGATGGCGAGCTTACCGACGTTTGCCGGCGTGATCTGATCGAGCGGCGAGTAGTGTGAGGCCGCTTGATCCCCGGCATAATGCGGCCACTGTTGAGCGGCGGCGGAAACCGTGAGAACGGCGGCCAGAACCAACGATGACGCGATAAGCCGTTGACGCATGGCCGCCATTCTACGGCGGGACCTAGAATCGCGACGCGCGAATCCACGTATCTGAGCGCGACCAGCTCTTAGCCAGGTCGGCATCAACTTCCGGATCCGTTTTGCCCTGTCCCTTCAACGCCTGCTGCAAACCGACCAGCGACCAGCCGTTGTGCGGATGATCCTTGATGTCCTCGCGATACACCCGTTCGGCATCGCTGAAACGCTTCGCTTCGAGCAACGCCGCGCCGAGCCAGTGGCGGGCGGGGAAGGGCAGGGGCTCCGGCTCGTCGTAATCCAGTTCGTCATCGAGCTTCACCGCCTGTTCGAAGCTGGCGATCGACCCGGGCAGATCGCCGCCCATGCGCGTAATCTCGCCATCGAGAATGGCGGCGAGCACGCCGACGAGTTTCTCCGCGGAGTGCGTGCGGAGCTGCTGCTTCGACGTGTCCGCCACTTTCTTCACCTTGGCCAGATACGCCCTGGCGAATTCCGGCTCGCCGAGCTTCAGCTTCGCGTAGCCCATCGAAAAGTCGAACGCGGCCGCGGGAATGTCGCGCTCGGGACGCTTGGTCAATTCGACGACCTCGTCGAAGCGCCCGAACCGGACCAGCGTCAGCGCGTGATACATCGCATCGCTGGTGCGCTTCGCGTAATCCTTGCCGGCCTGGATCGCCCGGGCGCCCTGCCCGTCCATCGACGCCGCGTAGAGCAGCATGTGCAGATTGTGATCGGGATAGATGGCGAAGCCCTCGCCGGCATCGGCCTTCAGGTCCGAGTGCCACGCGTCGGTGTTGGCCTCCACGGAGTCGCCCCAGCGGCCGACCTCATTCCAGGTGTGCGACGGCATGTGGTTGATGTGGCTCGCGCCGGGAATGGCCTTGCCGAGATACTGCGCGCAGTGCTCCGCCAGGTCGGGCCGCACCGTGGACTCGGTGGCGTGCACATACAGATGACAGGCGCCCGGATGCTTCGGATCGATCTTCAGCGCCGATTCGAGGACGCCGTGGAGACGCTTGATGTTCGGCGCATTCACATCACGGGTGCCGCGCCGCGGCTCGAGCAGGAACAGCGCATCGGCGTAGAGCGTGATGGCATCGAGATCACCGGGGTACTGCGTGGCCACCTTCGCCATCGCGTCGGCGTAGGCCTGGTCCTGTTCCTGGCGGGTCTTCGCGTCAAAATTCTTGACGTAGCGCACGCTGAGCGCGTCGATGAACGCGCGCTCGTTCGGCGACGCCTTGTCCTTCAGGCTGATCGCCTTCTGCGTGGCGGCGTACGCGAAAGGCGACTGTTCGGCCGACATCGGCCCGTTCAAGTACGAGCCCCACGCCCAGCCTTCGCCCCAATAGCAGATGGCGCAATCCGGGTCGCGCTTCCACGCTTCGCGGAACGAGCGCACCGCGTCGAGGCGCGCGAACGCATACATCATCTGGAAGCCCTGGTCGAAAAACGCCTGCGCTTCCTGGTTCGTGGTGGTGATGGGCCGGTGGAACGGGCCGAGGCCGGTGGTGTAGAGCGGGATGGGGTCTCTGACGTACTTGGGAACTTCTCCGGGAGCATCGAGGTGACTCTCTTGAGCCCAGCCCGCGGTGGAGCCGGCTATGAGACAACAAAGGCAGAGACACACGAAGCGGCACAGACCAACGATCATTGAAGCCTCCCACGGAAGGAATCTTAATGATACTTGAGGTCTTAGGGTCTTAGGGTCTTAGGGCCAGAAATTTCACGGCTTCGGCGAATGCGGCCGCGAGATATAACACACACCCCGACAGCAAAAGTCCCTTGATTCCCGCTGCCTTCAAGCCGCTCGATTCCGTGACGTGAAGCGGCTGCGTCAGTGCGGTGTGGCAGCGGGCGCGCAGGCGCTCGGTCGATGCGGCGGTTGGACTCGCCGCCGGCAAGGCACCGAGCAGGTCGAACAGGCGATCGCGCTCGACGCCATTCATGGGGTCACCTCCCGGACTTGTAAATTCGGCAACCCACCGGCCTCGAGCCGACGGGCGAGCATGGCGCGGGCGCGGCTCAAGCGCTGCCGCAACGCCACGTTGCTGATGCCGCATACCGCGGCGGCCTCCGCCAGTTCCAGTCCTTCCACGCCGACCAGCAGCAGCACCTCGCGGTGGTGCAACGGCAAGCCGGCCAGCGCCGCTTCAATCCGCCGTTCCGATTCGCTCGCGGCGGCCTCTTCAAACGGCGACGGACCAGGAGCGGCGCGCTGCAACAGCGCGACATCGGAAGCCTCGAACACCTTCGCGCGGCATTCGCTCATATAGAGGTTGCGCGCCACCGTGAACAGCCACGGGCCCAGTTGTGTATCAGGCCGCAAGCGGCCGGCGTGCGTCACCAGCCGCAACCACGTTTCTTCGAGCAGATCGGCGGCGCGATCGCGATCGCGAATGAGACGGACGAGGAACGTGAACAGCCGCGCGTGGTAGAGGGCATAGACGGCGTCGAACGCCGCCGCCTCGCCGGCTTTCAGCCGTTCGACCAACGCGTGCTCGGACTGAGGGTCCATCGTGTTGATAACGCGCGACCGCGTGAATTGTGACGGCCTTGGGCGCCGTCGCGACTTGCCGCGAAGGCGGCCGTCACACGGGTGGCGAATCTGCGTTCTTCACATTAATCCAGGGAGGCCGGAATTGAACGCTTTCACACACGCCAGCTTGTTTTCGTTACTCAGCATGGTGATCACGGCCGCGCCGATGGTGGCCGGTTTCGCGTTTGCGTGGCGGCCTGGGGCGTTGCGGCTCGCGCTGGTGCGCGCGCTGACGCTGGTCGGCGTATTCGCCACGTGCGCCAACGTGCTCACCGGCGCCGTCAACATGCTGCTGTATTTCGCCAGGCAGACGCCCGCCGATCCATCGCCGTCCGGCCAGGCCTACAGCGTGATGGCGGAGATTCTCGTGATTCCTTTCGTTGGGTTCGTGTTCCTGACCCTCGCCTGGATCGGCGTGGCCATCGGGCTGCGCAAGCCATTCGATAACTGAAAGGCCTCGGGGGCTTCGCCGCCACCGATTGACACCGATTAGGCACCGATTGATCGGGGCGGGCCACCGATTGACACCGATTAGGCACCGATTGATCGGTCGCGCCGAAGCGCGTTAGCGCGAAGGCGGACGATCTAAGATCGGGACGGTGTTGCACGACGAATTCATGCGGCTGGCGATCGCCGAAGCCCGCAAGGCGGAGGCTGCTGGCGAAGTGCCGATTGGCGCGATCGTCGTGCTCGACGGGCTGGTGATCGGCGCCGGATTCAATCAACCCATTTCAGCGGCAGACCCTACCGCGCATGCTGAAGTCGTTGCGCTGCGCGCGGCCGCCACGCGGGCCGGCAACTACCGGCTCACCGGATCGACGCTGTATGTAACCGTCGAGCCATGCCTGATGTGCGTCGGCGCGATGGTGCATGCGCGCGTCGGTACCGTCGTGTACGGCGCCGCCGAACCCAAGGCCGGCGCACTCACCTCGATGACGCGGGCGCACGAGTTCCCGGGATTGAATCACCGGCTGCAGGTCCAATCCGGCGTTCTGGAAGGGGAGTGCCGCGAGATCGTGCAGACATTCTTTCGTTCCAGGCGAGGCGGAGTGAGCGCTTGATGTGTGCGACGCAATGCGAATTCCCGCGCTGACGATCGCCGTCCTGATCGCGAGCGGCGTGGCCGCCGTGGCGCAACCTGCACCCGCGCTCCTGATCAACGCCCCCGAAGAGCTGGCGTCCGCGCGCCATCGCCTCGAATCGTTCGATCGATCGTCACTCTCGGGTATCGTGCGCATGGCGGGCCTCGACGATCCCGGTCCACCAATTCACGTCATCCTGGCGGGCGAGAGTAGTGCCGCCGCGGCCAGCGTGAGCGCCTCGACGGCGGGGTATGCGATGGGCGACGCCGGGCTGATCGTCCTGTTTCCGTCACGGTCGCCGGTGTATCCACATGACACGCTTGAAGACGTCTTGCGCCACGAAGTGGCGCACGTGCTGATCAGCCGCGCCGCGCGCGGCTATCCGGTGCCGCGATGGTTCCACGAAGGCGTGGCCGTGACGGCGGAGCGGCCGTGGGGGCTCGAGGATCGATCGCGGCTGGTGTGGGAACTGATGGCGGGGCCGCGTCTCACCGTGGCCGACATCGATCGGCTGTTCGACACCGAGGCCTCGCGGCCGCGCGCCTATTCACTCTCGGCGGCGATGGTGCGCGAGATGCTGCGCGCGCACGGTCCCTCGACGCCCGCCGCGATCCTTCGTGAATTAGGTGGCGGTGCGGGGTTCGACGTGGCGGTGGCGCGCGTGACCGGCCGGCCGATGGGCGCTCTCGAGCGCGCATTCTGGGACCGTCACCGCGTGTGGACGATCTGGGTACCGCTGGTCACGTCGGGAGACGTGCTGTGGCTCGCCGTGATCGCGCTGGCGGCGCTCGCCGTGTGGCACCGCCGGAAGCGCGCCGCCGAGATCCGCCGCCGCTGGGACGACGAGGAGAAAGCGGCCGCCGAACTCAGCGCTCGAAGCGGCGATCCGGAATGAACCACATCGCCGCCACGCCGGCGTAGAGCGCGAGTGAGATCCACACGTTGACCGACGCCAGGCCGATGCCGGCGGCATAGGCGACAAGCGGGATCTTGCCTTTCCAATCCGTTCCCACGCGCGCCGCGAATTCAGAATCGTGGCCGTGGGTGGCGACGAGCGTGCGGACGAGGATGAAATACGCGATCGCGCACATCAGCAGGTCCACGCCGTAGATCGCCACCGGCAACGGCGCAAAGTGGTTTTCGCCCATCCAGCCGGTGGTGAAGGGCATCAACGACAGCCAGAACAACAGATGCAGGTTGCTCCAGAGCACCGCACCGGACACGTTCTTCACCGAATGGAGCATGTGGTGGTGGTTGTTCCAGTAGATGCCGACGATGATGAAGCTCAAGACGTAACTGACAAACACTGGCCACAGCGGCGCGATGGAGTCGAGATACTCGCCGTGCGGCACTTTCATCTCGAGCACCATGATGGTGATGACGATCGCGAGCACACCGTCGCTGAATGCTTCGAGTCGGCCTTTGCCCATGCGCGGTAAGTCTTGCACGATTCCAGAACCGTCCGCCCACCCGAATGGCCGGGACACGCGCACCGAGCGTTAGCGCCCGAGCGCCGTTCGGATCTGGCCAAGGTGGTGCTCGTTGTGCCACGCCACCTTGTCCATTTCGTCTTTCAGCGTCCGCACGCCGGTGACGCTGTGCACGAATTCCCGCTGGCCCTTCGTCCGACCAACCGCGCCCGTCACACCGACGTGTCTTCCCATCCCCGCACCGAGTAGAGCAGCGGCTTGGTCCAGATGCTCTCGAGCCCTTCGAGGATGTCGGACGCCCAGTTAAAGACGTTTCGTCCGGCCACGACCTTGCGCATGGCGCGCATGCGCCGGCGCTGTTCTTCGTCCGGCATCTCGATGGCCTGCAGCAGCGCGGTCGCGAACGCGTCGACGTCATACGGATTGATGATCACCGCGTCCTCGAGCTCCTGGGCGGCGCCGGCGAGGGCGCTCAGCACCAGCACGCCTTGCTCGTCGTCGCGCGCCGCGACGAATTCCTTGGCGACCAGGTTCATGCCGTCGTGCAGCGAGCTGACAATGCAGAAGTGCGCGAGGCGATAGAGCGCCACCAGGCTGAACGCGCCCAGCGGAGTGGTGTAGTAGATCACCACGGGGGCGCGGCCGGGCACGGCATACCGCGCATTGATCTCGGCGATGCGCTGGCCGATCTCCGCTTCGATCGCCGCGTAGCTCTCGAGATCGGATCGGGAGGGCACGCCAATCTGCACGAACGTCATGCGGCCGCGCAGTTCCGGCCGCATCGCCATCAGCGAATCGATGGCGTTGAGGCGTTCCGGAATGCCCTTGGTGTAATCGAGGCGATCGACGCCGAGGCCGATGATGTCGGCGCGCAGGCCGAGGAGCTCGATCAGACGCTGCTGCTCGGCCGCGAGCGCCGGGTCGGCGGCGAAGGTCTGGATGCGATCGTAGTCCACCCCAATCGGCACCGAGACCACGGTCGTGGTCCGCCCGTCGAAACGCACCCGCGATGATTCGAGCTCGACTTCCGCGTGTAGTTCCTCCTCGACCGCGAGCAGGAAATTCCGGCGGTCGCGCTCCACCTGGAACGCGATCAGATCATTGGCGAGGAGCCCCGCGACCAGCTCGCGCCGCCACGGACAGATGCGCAGCCGATCGGGATACGGCCAGGGAATATGCCAGAACAGCGCCGTCCGGGTGTCGGGACTGAGCGCCCGCAGCGCGGGTGCGACGAGGGCGAGGTGATAGTCCTGGATGAAGACCGGCGCCTCAGACGCGCCGATCTCCGAGTGGATCGCCGCCGCGAAGCGCTTGTTGATGTCCTGATACGCCTCCCAATCTTCGGTGCGGAACTTCGGCCGCACATCCACCACGTGACAGAGCGGCCACAGGCCTTCGTTCGCGAAGCCTCCGTAGTAGGCGGAGAAGGCCGGCTCCTCCAGCCAGAGGCGGCGAAGCACATACGACGGCCGTTCGGGCGGCACCGCGACCTTGTCGGCCGCGTCGACGACGAGCCGATCCGCCGCACCGGCGCCATGCGCGATCCAGACGCCGCCACGCTCGCGCATCAACGCATCGAGGGCCACGGCCACGCCGCCGGTCGCGGCCTTCACCACGAGCTGGCCCTCCGCATCGTGGCTATGAATATACGGTTCGCGGTTGGAGACCACCACGAGCGGCCGAGGCCGATGCGGATCGAGCTCGCCGGCGCGGGCCAGGCCGCGGCGAAACAGAATCGGTCCCACCAACTCGTGGATCGCGATCGACGCCACCAGCAGCAGCTGCACCTGGTTGCCCCATCCTGGAAACTCGGCGGCCACCACCGATGCAAATCCCAGCGTGATGCCGGCCTGCGACACCAGCCCCGTCCACGCATACTTTCCGATCGGCGCGGGAAGGCCGGACGCCTTGACGCCGGCGATCGCGCCGACGCGAATGAAGGCGAGGCGGAACACCGACAGCGCCAGCGCGCTCATCCCGATGGCCGCGAGGGCGTCCAGGCCAAGTGACGCGCCCACCGCCACGAAGAACACGACCAGCACCGGCGGAGCGCCGCGGCGGACGGCAGCCCGCAGCGTGTCGCCCTGCGCCACCGCCAGGTTCTCGATCACGAAGCCGGCGGCCACGGCCGCCAGCAGCGGCTGCAACTGTTGGGTGGTCCCGACCTGGCTGAGCACCGCACAGACCGCCAGCAGCACCAGCGTGATCTCGCGCCCGACGTAACGCAGGTAGAGTGCGAACAGCACGCCGATCAACACACCAAACGCCACCGCGCCGCCGATCTCCCACGCGAGGCGGGCCAGCACCTCGGCGCCCTGCCATTCGCCTCCGTCAAAGACGGCGCGGGCCATTTGCATCGTCACCGCGAACAGCACGAGCAGCACCAGGTCGGCGAGGACGACGATCGCCAGGACCGAGTCGCTCAGGCGGCCGCGCGCGCCGGAGTCAGCGACCACGGCAGCGGTCATCGTGGGCGAGAACGACACCACGATCACGACCAGCAACGCCAGCATCGCCAGGCGCTCGAGCCCCGCGGCGCCCGGCTCGACGGGCAGCCACGACCACACCAGCCAACCGACCACCGCCAGACCGGCCATCGCGACCGCCAGGGTCGTGAGCGTCATGCGCACGATGGCCGTGAACCGCGAGCCGAGCCGCTCCACGCTCAAGGTGAGTCCGGCGATGAGCGCAATCAGCGTCGTGGCGATGCCGGTGAAGACCCGGAGTTGCGCCGCCATTGGTGCGGTGATCAGATTGCCGACGTAGGGACCGACGATCACGCCGAACAGCAGGTACCCGGTCAGACGCGGCAGCTGGAACCGCCGCAGCACGTCGCCGGTGATCAACGCGCCCATCAGGGCGAAGCCAAGCGCGAGCGGCGTGGCCGCGGCGCCGGCGGCGCCTTCGCCGCCCAGCTCGCGCACCGAGATCATCGCGCCGATCGCCAGCGCCAGCGCGAGCAGCCGCTTCACTCAGCCACCCTGCGAGGCCTCAGGACCACCGCCACCAGCTCGGATCCGATCGTGCCGACGACGACGGCGGCGTGGGCCATCGCGGCGTCGGCGCCGATCACGCTGACGGCGTTGAGCGCGAAGGCCACGCCGAACACTCCGGGCGGAAGCAGGTGCAGCCCCAGGTCCGCAGGCACGTTCCGGCCGGCCACGCGGCGCGCCAGTATGCCGCCGGCCAAACTGGCGGCAATCCGCAGCACGAAGTAACCGGCCCCAAGCGCCAGCGCGGCGGCCGACGGCTCCGCGCGGGCGCCGGCCAACAGCAGCACCAGCACCAGGAGGGGATGCTGGACGAACAGCACATCGCGCCTGATCGATTCGCGAGGGTGCCGCCCGGCGTACCTCCAGAACACCCCTGCGATCAAGCCGACGAAGGGCGCGGACAACAACAAGGCATCAGCCACGCCACCCACGAGGAGGAGGGCCGACACCGCGAACACCCGTTCTTCCGTTTCCGAGGAGGCGGCCGTCAGCAGCAGCCATGCGGCCGCCGCCAGCATCAAGATGACTCCCGACGCTTGCGCCACCAGCGTGATGGCCCCGACTGGCGACCCGGCGCGCAGCCACGCGAGCGCCAGGCCGCCGGCCACGATCGGAACGATCACACCGAGCTCCACCATGCGGGCGACCGGCGTGCGCGGCTCCAGCGGATCGCCGGACGGGAGCGTCAGCGACGTGGCGGCGCAGATGCCACTGATCAGGACCACCGTCCAGAACAGCCGCGAGTCCTCCGGCACCACGCCACGCGCCACCACCGCGATTCCTCCGGAGACCACGAGCATCGTCACCAGCGCGTGAAGCCCGGCGGCGCCGACCAGGCGCCGTTCATCCGTCCGGCGGTTGCCCAGGCCCAGCCCCACGAGCACGCCGAGCGCGGCGAGCGCGACCGGGACCACGGGATCAAGCAACGGCATCGCCGGCGACAGCAAGTTGAGGCCAAGCGGGCCGAGCCCGATGCCGGCAAGCAGCAGCATCGCGATCGGGGCCGACCTGCCCGACCAGCCCCAGAAATGACGCCAGCCCTGGGGCGCGCCCTCGGGCAGACCCCGTTGGTCCTGAGCCGGCAACTCGGGAGTGAGATCGAGAATGTCAAACGAGTCGCCGCCGGTTTGAGGGTTCATCGCGCGAGGGTCGTCACAAAGTGAGCGGTCCCGCGCGTCACGGCAATCATCACGGGTTGACCTTCCGAGGCCGAGGCGAACGCGCGCATGACCTGCGCGGGTGATGGCGCCGCGATGTCCGCGACGAGCGTGATCACGTCGCCGGCGGCAAGGCCCGCTCGTGCCGCCGCGGAACCGGGCACGACACGCACGACCACCGCGCCGACTCGTGCACTTTCGCGAAGGGTGAGGCCGAGCTGCCCGCTATCGGTTGGCGTCTCCGGAGCCGCCGCCACGACCTTCACGTCTCGGAGCTCGCCGCCTCGGCGCACGCGAAGCACGAGTGTTTCGCCGGGTGCGAGGCGGGCCACCCTGGCATCCCAATGTTGACGGGAGGGCACCGCCTGGCCGTCGATCGCCTCGATGACGTCGCCGGCCCTGAGCTCGTCCGCGGGGAGATCGTCGTCATCGACCGAGGTGACGACGACGCCCGATTGCGCACCGCTGATCGCCGCGATCGGCGGCGTGAGGCGCTGCACGCCGATGCCGATGGTGCCGCCGAATCCGGGAGGAGATTTGATCAGCCTTTCGGCTTCGGCGAGCAGGCTCGACCCCGGAACAATCGCCACTCCGCGATCGTGCGCGATGACGAGGCCCGTAAGTTCCGCGTCGGTGGTGAACAGGAACGTACCCGGCGCGAGACTGGTTCCAGCCGGCACCGTCCACAGTGGTGGGTTCCACAGCGGGCTGTCGACGGGATGAAGCGATCCCACGAACACGGGGCGCAGCGAGACGCCCGTGGGCGCCACGCCGGTTGCGAAGAAGTACCGCGGCTGCTCGAGCCGGCCCGGCGTCCACGGCAACGGGTGCGGCATGGTCGCGGCGGCGGCGATGCGTGCCACCGCCAGGCCCGACGCCGCATCGCGAGCGACGAAGGTGGCGTCGCCCAACGCCGGGGTCGTGTCCGCCGGCAACAGTGTCACGACCAGGTCGTCGCGCAGCTTGATCGCCACGAATCGTGGTGCCGCAGGATCGCCCGCGGATGCGCCGATGACCAGCAGCGTCGGCTGCAATCGCGACTGGATCTTGGCAAGCTGGCCGGCCAGGTCGTCGAACCGCGGAGTGTTGCCGAGCTGGCCGAGGACCGAAGGAATGGGGCTGGCCGGCACCAGCACGCCGTCAAACCTGATTTGCGCCAGGAGCCACAAGACGACAATCGCCAGCACGGCGGCGGTGAGCAGTAGCCGCGTCTCTCGCGAAACCTTCGGCCGATAGGGGCTGGCGGGCTCCACGATTCAATGGCTCAGCTGGGGGTGAACGGCCACGCCCAATTGTAGGCGCTTGGCTTTGCGGCACCCGCACGAGATCACCTCGCGCATTGATTGACATGACCTGCAGGGAGGCGTAGCGTGAAGATGTGGATAGTATCCGCCACGCCCGCTCGGCTCGCCCCGCCTTCAAGAATCTCGGCCGCGGCGTCTTCTGACGCGCGGCCTTAGGCCACCGAATAACGCCGATCAGGCACTGATTAATCGGTGTCCAATCGGTGTCAATCGGTGGCTTAACGCCGCTCGCCCGCGTTGCGCGGCGAGTTTTCCTTAGTCGATCCGGAGGTTTCATGCCGTCCCCGTTTGCAGGGGAGTGGGGCATTCCCCCCCTTGCATTGGCCATTGCCATACTCGCGTTGACCGCCCTCGCGCACGTCTCCTTGCGCTGGTGGGTGCGACGCCGGGCGCGCGGGTATGAGGCGGGCGTCTCGCACGCCGATGAATGGCGTTTACGACGGTGGCTGGCGCGGGGGCTCGACGATTTGGTGCCCGCGGTGGCATTGCTGATCTGGATTCAGGGCCTCTGGTTTGTCGCCGGCCTGTCCGTGCGCCAGTTGGCGCCGCAAGCGCTGATCGAGCCGCTGATGCTCGGGCTGCGCTGGGCCTATGGCCTTGCCGTGATCGGCGCGATGGCATGGCTGTTGTCCCGCGTCGGCGGCATCATCGAGGTGTTCCTGCACACACTCTCGACGCGTGCGGACACGGCGTGGGATGACGTCGTGCTTCCGCTTGCCGGCACGGCGGCGCGACGCGCGCTGCCTCTGCTCGCCCTGATTCTCGGGACGCCGGCGCTGCCGCTATCGCCGGCGCTGGCCGAGGTCGTGGACAACGCCACCAGCCTGCTGCTGATCGGCGTGGTTGCGTTCATCCTGTTTCAAATCGTGAACGCCGCGGCGACGTTCGTGCTGAAGCCGCATCGCATCGACGTGGCCGATAACCTCCAGGCGCGCGCCATCCACACGCAGGTGATCGTGCTGAAGAAGGTGGCGGTCACCATCATCGGGGTCTTCACGCTGGCCTCGATGTTGATGGTCTTCGACTCGGTGCGCCAGTTCGGCGCGAGCATTCTCGCCTCGGCCGGCATCGCGGGCATCGTCGTGGGTTTCGCGGCCCAACGCAGCATCGCCACCCTGCTTGCCGGCTTCCAGATCGCGCTCACCCAGCCGATTCGCGTGGACGACGTCGTGATCGTCGAGAACGAGTGGGGACGCATCGAAGACATCACCTTGACCTACGTGGTGATGCGGATCTGGGACCGGCGGGCACTGGTGGTGCCCATCACCTACTTCATCGAAAAGCCATTCCAGAACTGGACCCGCACATCGGCCGACATTCTCGGCACCGTGGTTCTGTATCTGGACTACGCGGTGCCCGTCGATCGGCTGCGACTGGAGCTGACGCGGATCCTCAACGCGTCGCGCTATTGGGATGGCCGGGTCAACGCCCTGCAAGTCACCGATGCGACGGAGCACACACTGCAGCTGCGCGCCCTCGCCAGCGCCGCCGATGCCTCGCGGGCGTGGGACCTGCGCTGCGAGATCCGCGAGAAGCTGATCGCTTTCGTTCAACAGAATTACCCCGACAGCCTTCCCCGCATCCGCGGGTCGTTCTCCGCCGGCGTCGTCGGCGGCGAGCGGGCCATGGCGTCGGCCCTGCACTCTGGGGAGGTATGAGATGCCACACACCATGACGGATGACATCGGCGGCCGTCTTCGGCGCGCCCGCGAACAGCGAGGGCTGTCGCTTGGGGACGCGGCGAAACGGACCAAGCTCGCGATCTTCATGCTCGAGGCGATCGAGCGGAATGATTTCGAGCGCCTGCCCGGCGGGATGTTCCGCAAGGCCTATGTGAAGACGCTGGCGGCCGAAGTAGGTCTGGATCCGGTGGAGCTTGCGAACGCGTATGGCGCGCGATTCGAGCCGCCACTGCCGCCGGAGGAACAGGCCCCGTCACAACCTGGCCTCGCCCTGCCTTTGGATCGCTACCTGCGCCCGTCGCGGTCGCCGGTGCCGTCGCTCGTGGTGCTGGCCGTGCTGGCGTGCGGCTGGTTCATATTCCGGCCCGGGCCCCTCTCTCCGCAAATGCCAGTGAAGACGCCCGACGTGCAGTTGGTGATGGCCGGGATTCCGCTCGGCGCGTCGCCGACCTCGATGGCGAATGACCGCAGTGAGGCCGCCCTGCCGGTGGCGATCGCCGTAGAGCCGAGGGCGCCCTTGCGGCTCGAGATGCAGATCACCGGGCCGTGCTGGATCGCGGCGGACGCCGACGGCGACCGCGTGGTGTATCGGCTGATGGCGCAGGGCGAACGCGTGGTGCTCGAAGCGCAGCACACGATCTCGCTGCGCGTCGGCAATGCCGGCGCGGTGGCGTTCTGGATCAACGGCGTGCCTGGGCGATCATTGGGCCGCCAGGGCGAGGTCGCAGATCTTCACGTGACGACCGACAACGTCGACAGCCTGCGCGAAGACACGGTCGTGACCGCTTCCCGTGGAGAGCCATCGCGGCCGTCGCGGCCGGCGGCGGCGCGACGCGACCCCCGAGCCATCCGGGCGTGAGAGCGAGCATGGAGGTGGACCAATGATTCGAAGCGTCAAGCACCTGAAGCGATTCGAGGTCGTGGCCACCGATGGCCCCATCGGATCGATCGAAGACTTCTATTTCGACGACGAACGGTGGGCGGTCCGCTACCTCATCGTCGATACCGGCACGTGGCTGCCGGGGCGCCGCGTGCTGATCTCACCGGTGTCGGTCACTCGCGCCGAGTGGGGCGAGCAACGGCTGGTGTTGTCGATCACGCGCAGTCAGGTGAAGAACGGCCCTGGCCTCGAGACCCACAAGCCGGTCTCACGCCAGCACGAAATGGATTACCTGGATTACTACGGCTACCCGTATTACTGGGGTCAGGCCGGGCTGTGGGGCGCGTACCCCAATCCGATGCTCCCCACGCCCGAGCAGCTCGCACGGCTGCGGGCCACGACCGACGAAGCCAGGCGTCAGGCGGCGGAGCAGGGGGACGCGCACCTTCGCAGCGCGAGGGAAGTGACCGGCTACCTTATTCGCGCCACGGATGGCGAGCTCGGTCATGTCGAGGATCTCCTCCTCGACGACCTGAGCTGGGGCATTCGGTATCTGGTCGTCGACACGAGCAACTGGTGGTTCGGCAAGCACGTGCTGATCGCGCCCGGGTGGATCAGGGACATCTCGTGGGCGAACCGCTCGGTGATCGTGAAGGTGACCCGCCAGCTGTTGAAGCAGGCGCCGACGTACGACCGGGCCGAGCACATCGATCGGCAGTGGGAGGTGGCCTATTACGCGAACGCGCGGCAACCGGGCTACTGGCTCGACGAAGATGACGCGCGCGCGATCAAGGTGGCGCAGTCGTACCCGCGCGACGAGCCGGAGCAGCTGCCAGACCCGCTCGAGCGGAGGTCTCGGCCGCGCTGACCACGACCTGACGGTCAGGGGGCCGGATTACGGGCTGGCGCGCTGCTCCGCCGGCTTGGTGGCGTGCGCGAGGTTGTAGGCCGTGTTAATCAGCGCGACATGTGAGAAGGCCTGCGGATAGTTGCCCACCATCCGGCCCAGGCGCGGGTCGTATTCTTCGGCCAGCAGGCCGACGTCACTGGCAACGGCGAGCACGTTCTCGAACATCCGGCGGGCGTCGGCGAGGCGGCCGAGCAGCACGTAGGCGTCGGCGAGCCAAAAACTGCACGCGAGAAAGGCGCCCTCGCCCGGCGGCAATCCGTCGGCGGTCTGGTGGGTGTTGTATCGCAGCACGAACCCGTCGACCAGCAAGTGTCGCTCAACCGCGTCGATCGTGCCCTTGATGCGCGGGTCGCTCACCGGCAGAAAGCCCATCGTCGGCAGCAGCAACAGGCTGGCGTCGAGGTGCTCGGTTCCAAACGCCTGGACGAAGCTGCCGAGGCGGCGGTCGAAACCGTTGGCGCACACCTCGTCGTGGATGGCACGACGCACGGCTTTCCATCGCTCGAGCGGGCCGTCCAGCCGGAAATCCTCGGCAGTGCGAATGCCGCGGTCGAGCGCCACCCAGGCCATCACTTTCGAGAAGGTGAAATGCTGCGACGGTCCGCGCGTTTCCCAGATGCCTTCGTCGCGGCTCGCCCACACTTTCCCGACATGCTCCAGCAGGGCCCGTTGAAACGCCCAATCGCTGTCGCGTGGCGTGAGCCCTTCGACTCGGGATTCAATCGTTTCGCGATTGAATCCCTCGCTCAGGGCAGGCCCGCCGCGGCGCGACTGATACAGCGCATCCATCAGCTCGCCGTAGACATCGAGCTGGAGCTGGTGGGACGCGGCGTTGCCGACCCGTACCGGCCGCGACGCCTCATACCCGGGGAGCGAGGGGAGCTCGTACTCGACCAGGCGCCGTTCGCCGCCGACGCCGTACATGATCTGCATCTGCGACGGCGAACCGGCCGCCGCGCGCAACAGCCAGTCGCGCCAGGCCCGCGCTTCGTCGTAATACCCCGCGTTCATCAGGGCCAGCAGCGTCAGCGTGGCGTCGCGGACCCAGCAATACCGGTAATCCCAGTTGCGCGTGCCGCCAATCATCTCCGGCAGCGACGTGGTGGGGGCGGCGACAATGCCGCCGGTCGGCGCGTAGGTCAGCGCCTTCAGCGTGACGATCGAGCGGTTCACCGCCTCCGCCCAGGCCCCCTGCGTTTCACCGTGTGCGATCCACTCGGTCCAGAATTCCTCGGTGGCGGCCAGCGCCGATGCGGCGTCGGCCGCGTCAGGCGGCGGCAGATGCGACGCGCCGTGGGTGAGGACGAAGGGCACCGTCTCTCCCTCGCGGACCTCGAATTCGCCGACGGTCCGCATCTGGCGGCCGTGCAGCGGCACCGGCGTGTGGAGCAGGACCATGTCGGGCCCGGCAATCGCGCGGAAGGTGCCGTCGGGCAGGTGGTTGACCCATGGCACGGTGCGGCCGTAATCGAATCGCAACACCAGTTCGGTGCGCATCCTCACCGTGCCGCGATCGCCGCGCACGATCCGGACCACATCCGAGTTGACGCCGCGCGGGGGCATGAAATCGATCAGCGTCGCCGAGCCCCCGGCCGCGTCGATGCGCGTCTCGAGGATCAATGTGTTCCCACGATAGCGTTGCGAACAGCGGGCCTCCGGCGACACCGCCTCGATGATCCAGCGGCCATGATCGGGCGTGCCGAGCAGCGCCGCAAAGCAGGCCGCCGAATCGAATCGCGGCCAGCACAGCCAGTCGATGGAGCCGCCGCGCGAGACCAGCGCGGCGGTTTCGCAGTCGCCAATGATGGCGTAGTCCTCGAGGGGCAGGCTCATCCGCGGATTCCGCTACGACACTGGCGAGGGCGCCGGGGCCGCCGCGGGCCCTGTGCTTCCGCAGTCATATTCATGGAGGGCGCTGTCACCCTTGAGCAGGTGTTCAACGATCCGCCACGCGGCCTCGATGCCCGCGTAGCTTCCGAACAGCGTGTGATCGCCCTCGAGCGCATCGCCGAGCAATCGCTCGTACGGCAGCATCGCATTCATGGGCTGCCGGACTTCCACGAGATCGACGTCTTCGCCGATCATCTCCTCGCCGGGAATCTTGGCGCGGGCGATCAGGGCGAGGACGACCTCCGGGCTCAGCTGGAAACAGAATTCGTTCCGGGCGGGCTCGGCACGATCGAAGAGCGGACGTGCCGGCGGCTTCAACCGCACTCGAACGGTCTGCGTCGTGGCGTCGAGACACTTGCCGGCTTGAATCAGGAAGGGCACGCCTGCCCAACGAGGGTTGTCGATGGCGAACCGGGCGGACACATAGGTTTCGACGTTTGAGTTCGGCGCCACGCCGGCTTCCTTCCGATAACCGCGATATTGTCCGCGCACCACGTCGCCGGTGTGGAGTGGCCGCACGCTCTCGAGCAGCGCGACTTTGGCCGCGTCGGCCGCGCTCCCACTCGGATCGGCGGGCGGCTCCATCGCGATGAGCGCCAGGATCTGCAGCAGATGGTTCTGCACGACGTCGCGGATCGCGCCGGCTTCTTCGTAGAAGCGGCCGCGGCCGGCGACGTCGAACTGCTCCGCCATCGTGATCTGCACGAGCTCGATGTGATCGCGGTTCCAGATCGGCTCGAGAAACGTATTCGCGAACCGGAAGTAGAGCAGGTTCTGCACCGGTTCCTTGCCGAGGAAATGATCGATGCGGAAAATGTCCTGTTCCGCGAAAAATCGGCACAGCGTGACATTCAGGGCTTGTGCCGACGCCAGGTCGCGTCCGAAAGGCTTTTCAACGACGACGCGCGCGCCGGCGGTGCAGCCCGAGGCGGCCAGTCCCGATGCGACGACGCCAAACATGCTTGGCGGAATGGCCAGATAGTACAGGGGTCGCCGGCTGGGGCCAAGTGCGTGGCGCAGGTCCACGAACACCTGCGAATCGTTGTAATCACCGGCCACGTAGCTGACGCGGCCGGCCAGGCGATCGAACACAGCCGCGTCGACGTCGCCTCGTGCGGCAACACTTTCTCGGACGCGTGCGCGCAGCTGCTCGTCACTCCACGGCGGTCTCGCCAGGCCAATCACGGGCATGTTCAACTGGCCGCGCCGGGTCAGCTCGTAGAGAGCGGGGAAGATCTGCTTGTAGGCGAGGTCTCCCGTTGCGCCGAACAGCACCAGCGCATCTGATCGAGGTTCAGTCATGTGGATTCTTGCGTGCCGGAGGTTCCTGGTGACCACCGAACTGATGGCGCATGGCCGACAGCAAGCGATCGGCAAAATCGCTCTCGCCACGCGAGGTGAATCGCTGGAACAGCGCCGCCGTCAAGACCGGGGCCGGGGTCGCGCTGTCGATCGCCGCGTGCGCCGTCCAGCGTCCTTCGCCCGAATCCGAGACGCGGCCCTCGAACTGCCGCAACGCGGGATCGGCGGCGAGTGCCCGTGCCGTGAGGTCGAGCAGCCACGAGCCGATCACGCTGCCATGACGCCAGACCTCGGCGATGTCGGGCAGCGTGAAGTCGTACTGAAAGTGTTGCGGGTCACGAAGCGGCGTCGTGTCGTGGCCGGTGGCACCGGCAGCGCCGGCATTCGCGTGCGCCAGGAGGTTGAAGCCCTCGGCGTAGGCCGCCATCACGGCGTATTCGATGCCGTTATGCACCATCTTCACGAAGTGACCGGCACCCGCGGGCCCGCAGTGCAGGTAGCCCTGGCTCGCGGTGCTGCGAGAATCGTGTGCCGCGGCGAGTGCACCGGGGTCGCGGCTTGGCGCCAGCGTCTTGAAGATCGGCTCGAGGTGGCTGACGATCATCCGCTCGCCGCCAATCATGAGGCAGTAGCCCCGCTCGAGGCCCCAGATGCCGCCGCTCACGCCCGCGTCGATGTACTGGATGCCGCGAGCACTGAGGGCGCGCGCGCGGCGAATATCGTCGATGTAATGCGTGTTGCCGCCGTCAACGACGATGTCGCCGGCCTGCAGATGCGGCGACAATTCTTCGAGCACCGCGTCGACCGCATGCGCGGGCACCATCACCCACACGATGCGCGGCGGGGTGAGCCGAGTGACGAATTCCTGGAGCGAATGGGAACCCTGGGCACCTTGATCGACCAGGGTCACGACGTTGGCGGGGTTGGCATCGAACACCACGCACGCATGTCCGAAGTTGAGCAGGCGCTGCACCATGTTGCCGCCCATGCGCCCCAAGCCGATCATCCCTAACTGCATGCTCAGCCCCCTCGCAGCAATCAGCCGCGGCTCGTCCGAGCATACTGCGCTTTATCGCGACGTGTTCATCGAGGCGACGAACACAACTCAGCCAACTGCGGCGAAGCCTGCCTTCGTGAAGTGGGGATCGAAGGCGAAGACGCGCTCAACGTCGTGGTCGCGAGCGACCACAAACGACACGGTATCGACGAGGCTGAGCTTGGCGGAGTTGGACTGTGTCAGCAAATCAAGACCGCGTTCATGCTCGTCTGAGCCAATCCAGACGATCTCCAGCAACGGCGCAAACTCGGCGCGGAACTCAGCCAGCGCATCGAGGCCAAGCCGACGCCCGATCAAGGCATAGCACTCGACAAGCGTGTACGACGTGGTCATCAAACGGGCTTCATCGGCTGCCAGCTGCTTGAACGCACGCTGCGCGCGCTTGTGGTGGACATCGGTCGGTACCAGGAGCGCCAGAATCGCGGACGTGTCCACGAAGACACTCACTCGTACGCCTCCCGCAGATGATCGTCGTGCCGCCGCGAGAGGTCCTTTGCCCCCTCGCGATCGGCGAAGGCACCCACGAGCTTTGCGGCGCGCGCGTATTGTGCCGCTGGCCTCCGCGACTCGTCCAAGAGGACACGATCCACAGACTGCCGCACCAGCTCCGCGACGGAAATGCCCTGCCGGCGAGCGATCGCGCGTAGGCGGCGAGCCTGCTCTGACGTGAACTGCACCTGCGTTCGCAACACCTCAATAGTGTAGGCACATCATGATGGCACGTCAACTGGTTGCCAGGGGCCACCACGTGACCGGCTGTGGGGACTCGATTCGACGACGTGCGCGTTCGGCCTGCATAGCGGTGACGCACATCCCTGGAGTGGAACGTCGCTGCACTCGCCTATGACGCCGGCGAGAAGCGAACGCGAAGCGTTGCCGGGCCGCGGAGGAACAAGCCGACGTCGCCAGGTGGCACCTCGCCGGCAAGGCGCAAGTCCGGCAGCGCATCGAGAATGCGACCGAGCGCAACTTCGATCTCGAAGCGGGACAGGACCGCGCCGAGGCAGAAGTGGCGGCCGCCGCCAAACGCCAGGTGCGCGGCCTGGCCCGTGAACGCGCGATCGGGATCGGCCTCGGGCCGCCGCAAATCGAAGCGATCGGGATCGGCGAAGCGGCGCTCGTCGCGGTTGGCCGAGGCCAGGAAGCACATCACCTCGGCGCCCGCCGGCAGCGTGCCACCCGAGACCACGATCTCTTCCCGAGTCTGACGCGGCACCATGTGGGTGGGTGCGGTGTAGCGGAACGACTCGGCTATCGCCCGCGGGACCAGCGACCTGTCCTGCCGCACCGACGCCAGGGCATCGGGATGCGCCAGCAGGTTGCGTAACGTCGTCGCGAGGCCCTTCTCGGTGGTCTCGCCGCCGGCAAAGACCATCAGCATGGCGAAGCGCACGATCTGTTCGTCGGTCAGCCGGTCACCCTCCAGCGTGGTCGTGGCGAGCGTGGAGATGAGATCGTCGCCAGCCGTCTCGCGGCGAATGGCGATGAGCGGACGGAGATAGGCATCGAGCTCGTCGCGGGCGAGAAAGGCCGCCGCCGCCACCGCGGGGTCGCCGGTGAGATTGAGCGCGCCCTGGATGAGTCCCGTGTACCAGCCGCGGAACCGATCGCGATCCTGCGCCGGCAAACCCAGCAGCCCCGCCATGATCCGCACCGGTAGATGCACCACGACATCGCGCACCAAATCGGCTTCGCCGCGAGGCGCGACGACCGCGACCAGTTCATCGATCGTGTTGCCGATCAGATCCGAGAAGCGCTCGCGAATGCTCAACGCGCTGAAAGACGGACTGAGCAAGCCGCGCTGCAGCGCGTGCTCGCGGCCATCGAGCTGAATCAGCGTCGTGCCGAGCAGCGGCTCGGTTTGTGCCGCGTAGCTGCGTGTCGTAAACGACGGATTGGTCAGCGCCAGCCGCACGTCGTCGTAACGGCTCAGGATCCAGGCGCGCGTGGGGGCATGAAAGTAGAGTGGGTAGACGTCGCGCATCCGCCGATAGTGCGGGTAAGGATCCGCGGCGAACTCCGGTGCGAAGATGTCCGGCGGCGCGGCCACGATCTCGGTGATGGAGGTCGCCGGATCCGGGCGGTAACTCATCCCGCGGGCGAAGCTCGCGACGTTGCCGGCGCGGAGCTCGAGGAGCCGCTTGATCGCCATGCTTTCCGCGGTCAGCTCTGAGGCGGTGACACGGCCATGTGCCTGCGTGCCGTCATTGCGGACCAACGCGATCCGATGCAGCAGAAAGCCCGGTGCGTCCGGGCCGAAGGCGCGGCTACTCGGCACCAGCACGATCGGGCAGCGCTGTACGGCATTCAGATCGGGATAATGAAAATCCTGTTCGACGAGCGCGTAGCCGCCGAGCTCGCAAGCGGTGAACTCGACCTGGACGCGCCGCGCATACTCATCGACAAATGAGCCCACCGCCGCATCGACCGTGCGAAACAGCGGCGCCCAATCACTGAGGGTCTTTCGATCGGCCAGCAGCTCGCGGGCCATCTCGATGGGCGCATCGACCCACATCGTGTCCGACAGCACGGACCAGCGCCCGGTCGCGGATTGCGCCAGGCCCTCGCGCCGCTCGAGCGCGGCTTTCAGCCCGCGGCCTTCGTAGTGATGCACGGCGGCGATCCCCTGCATGATCATCTCGGTGCGCCGGGCCGGATCGATCACGCTGATCCAGTGGATGTAGCTGCCGTCTTCATCGCCGCCCGGATCGGCGTATCGTGAGGGAAACACGAACACGGGATACTGCTTGAAGTATTCGCGATAGCGGTAGCCACACTGCCATTCGATGGCGGCAAAGCGCGGGTGCTCGAGCGTGCGCACGTGGTAACACAGCATCGTCTGGTACCCCGACGCCGTGCCCATGAACGTGTCGTCATCGATCCGCGTGATCATGCGGCTGCCGAGCGTCCACTCGTCGAGGTTTCCTAGTTGCCGCAGATACTCGAACGCGCGCGCGGCCGGCGTGTGCGCATAAATCGTGGTGGTGAACGTGTTGTGTTCCATCGGCGATTCGCTTCGCGACCAGCAGGCTGCTGAGAAACGTACGAACTGATTATCGGTGTCCAATCGGTGTCAATCGGTGGCCCAGGACGCCGGGAACGTCATGGCGCGTGGCGTCGACCGCGCCGCGACGAACGAGGCGTTGCGAAGTGAGGCCGGCGCCTGGCACGCCGGGTCGATGCGAACATCGATCACGAATGGACCGTTCGACGCGATGGCCTCCACCAACGCCGCATCGAGCTCGGTCTCGTGATCGACACGCGTCGCGCGAGCACCTTGGGCGCGAGCGAATGCGGCGAAGTCCACTTGAGGAAACTCGGCGTCGGCGGCCAGTCCGAGCGTGTCCATTCCCTGCGCACACATGCCGTAGCGGCCATCGTTGAGAACGATCCAGATCGCGCGCGCGCCGAATTTCACGGCGCTGTTGATCTCGTTGGTCATCAGCAGGGCACCGTCGCCGACCACGGCCACGGCCCGCCCGCCGGTTGCCAGCGCGGCACCCACCACACCGGCGGCCGCATGCCCCATCGAACCGAAGCCAGTGCTGGCACGGTAGCGATGCGGCGTCGAGAATCGCAATCGATGCGTCGTCCAGAGAAACGCGTTGCCGGCTTCCGACAGCACCGTGGCCTCGCTCCGGTCGACGATGCAGCGTTGCAGCGCGTCCATCAGCGCCTCGGGTCGCACCAGGCCGTGGGTGCGCGGCTGCACGCGATCGATCCGTGGGCGCGGCAGGTCCGGGATTGGTCGATCGTTCGGCGATGGGAGGCCGCGGAGTACCGCCCTGAGCGTCGCGGCGACATCGCCGATGACGGCGAGCGTCGGTGCCTCGCTGAACGCCACGCCGGGTACATCGGGATCCACATCGACGTGAACGAAGCCTTTGGGTGCGACAAAACGGCGATCCCAGAACGAGGTGGCCTCTCCCAATCGGGAGCCGAGGACGAACAGGCGTTGAGGCACAGACCGTTCCAGGTACTGCATCACCGACGCGTGTCCGGCGAGACCGGTGACGCCGACGAACAACGCGTCGTCTTCCGGAAATATCCCTTTGCCGCGCGGCGAGCACATGACGGGCGCTTGCATCCGCCGTGCGAGCGTCGCGATCTCGGCGGTGGCATCGCGGGCGCCGTAGCCGACCCAGATCGCAAACGGCCCATCGTTCAGCGCATCGATGCATGCTGCTACTTGGTCGGGCGGCGGAGCGTGCACCGATGGCGGATTCACCATCTTGCCCACCCGCGGCTGTGCTGGCGCCCTCTGCATGGCGGTATCCAACGCGAGGTGGGCCACGAACCCGCCACGACCCGCGAGACCGGCTGCAAGCGCACGTTCGATGCCGGGCAGCTGGCTCGCATCCTGAACGAGGGAAGCAAAATGAAACGGCTGTCCGCTGTCATACAGCGAGGGCGGCAAGGTGCGCCGCGACGTCTCCTGGATTGCAAACCGTCCGCAGGATGCCGCGGAGCTATGCGCGGACACGACGATGATGCGGGCCCGCTCGTCACGAGCCGCAAAGATGCCGGTCAAGGCGTTGGTGAACCCGGGACCCGTGGTGGTGAACAGCACACTCGGACGCCCGCTTGCGAAGCCGGCCTCGATGGCCGCGAAGGCGGCCCCGGATTCGTGCCGGAAGTGATACACGCCGAGAGCGCTCGACGACAGGGCGTCCCACAACGCGGCCATGGCGCCGCCCGAGACGCCAAATGCTTCCTTCGCGCCCAACCGGGAGAACATCTCCACCAGCGCCGACACGACCGTGGCGCGGCGCAGGCCTGCTTCAGGCCTCACCAGGACGGAGTTGAGCATAGCTGTAGACACTCTACGTATTGGACGTAGAACGTCTACGTGTTGTTCGCTGGTGCGTTTTTGGCTGTTTACTGAGTGAGGGTGGTGCGCACCGTCATCCGGTTCTCGGTGGCGCGGCTGAAGAACGGGCCGAACTCCTCGCGGATGCGGACGAGGCGGGCGAGGTCCTGCGGATCCTGCACGGCGCTGGCCCGCCGGACGAACACGAACGCCTGCCGGTGCACGCGCGGCGAGTCGGCCGCGGCCGGGACGCGCGGGCCCATGGCATCGATCACGTCTTGGATCAGCACGTCGCGGCGCGTGCCGATGATCGTGGTGCCCGCGATCGGAGACGATTCGCGATTCCAGCCCGAGATCGGCGCGTCAATGTAGAACCACCGCGGCACCTCGGCATCGGTGGCCAGGCCCATCGCGTAGAGATCGAGCCGGCTGTATTTCTCGGTGGACGTGGTGGTCCGAAACGTGCCGCCGCCCTGGTCCTCGATCTCGTTGCCTTCCATCACCGAGCCGTCGGAGTCGAGGAAGAAACTCCAGTGCGCGCGCTGCCGGCCGAGCAGCCGATCCGACATGGCCCGGTCGGCGTTCAGGAACTGCAGGCGCGCCAGCCAGCGGTGGCCGGTCTCGTGCGCCAGGATGCCGAGCGTGCTGCTCTCGCCGAACAGCTTCGCCGAAGGGGTGTCGCTGTACTTCGAGATGCGGTCCATGTTGATGACGCTGTGCAACGCGCCGGCGCTGCCGAACTCGGCCGAGAAGTCCATCACTTCCAGCCCGGTGCCGGTGATGGCGTTCGTGATCGTGGTTTCGAAGGCAAGCGCGTCGGCGACGACCCGCGTATCCGTCCAGAACACCAGTTGATCGAAGTCGTCCGGGTGCGTTTCGTAGAACCGCCTGGCGGCGGTGGCCAGATCGAGCGACGGCGAGACGAGGAACTGCTCGCCGATCGCCGCCGGTTCGGTGACGCGTCCGCCGGCCGGCTTGAGATCGATGGCGGTGAAGCTCGCGCCCTGGCCGGGCGACAGCGCGACGATGCCGTCGCTGAGGCTGGTGGCGCCGTAGCGGAATTCGATCGCGCCGCCCCGGAACAGCAGCGCCTGCACCGTCATCCACTCCGGCCGTTCGAAGCCGGGCACGGCGCACCACGTGATGGTCATCACCTCCGGCGCGCTGTCGACGAACACGCCGCCGGCCACCGACGGATCGAGGTCGGCAAAGAACGGCGCAATGCGCGGCGCGCCCGACGCGAGCCGCTCGAGGCCGCGCGCGGTGGACGCGTTGTCGGCCGCCTCGAACGTCAGGTTGCCGTCGGAGTTCACAAACAGCGACGTGAAGCGGCGGCCGTAGAACTCAAAGGGAAACGCGATCGTCTGCGCGGACGAGTCATCGTCGCCGAGGGTGACGGCGCGGCCGAGGGTGGCGCGAAAGTCGGCGCCCGTGGTGGCGACCGCATAGCCGCGGTCGGCGGGTTCGAAGCGGAGCCCGGTGGTCGCGAGGTCGAACAGGTTGGGCTGAGTGATCAGCTCGCCGCCTTGATCTTCGAGGATGGCGATGTGGTTCTCGTCGCGATCGGCCGTGGGCCGCGCGACCTCCGCCGCCGCGCGCGATCGTGATTGCGACGCCACTGCGGAGGACCGCAGCAGGTCGCGAACATCACGCGTATCCGCGCCGAACCGGCCGTACTTCGAGGCGCGGCCGGGAAGCGTGCGCATGGTCGTGGCGCCCTCGGCGGCCAGGGCCGCGGCGCACGGATCGTGCGACTGCGCGAGCGCCGGCGACGGCGCGGGCGACCCCGGCAGCGCGGCGATTAACGCGAGCGAGACGAAGGCCAACCGTCGCAGAGGCATGACAGGACATCCATTTTATCGTCAGATGCCGCCGATCAATCGGTGTGAATCGGTGGCTGGCCTAGCGCGACAGGCCGGCGATCTGCGTGAAGAGCTTGGGATCGATCGTGCGGCTGTCGGCCTTGTTGGGCGACTTTTCGGAGAACAGCTCGACACGGACCGACGGGCAGTGCGGACCGAAGTCGGTAAGCGCGTAAACGTACAGGCCCTCGCGAACCGGTTTGCGGCCCTCGACTGGCATCTCGACGACGAAGCGATGAATCGGCGTGATCTCGGCGCTGCCGCAGAACGCGCGCATGCGCAGGAAGTTGGCGCTGAAGCTCGCCAGTGGCGGTAACGCGACGCCCTGTGTTCGCGCGGCGCCACGCGCGAGCATCTTCCAGAAGCTTTCTTCGAACTGCGGCGAGGCGCGCACCAGCAACACTTGCGGGGCATTCACCACATACGGCGCCCACGAGCCGAAGAAGGTTCGCGGGCTGGTGGTGCTCTGGTCGCCGCCGATCATGGCTGGTGTCACCAGGGAGATGTCGAACTCGCTGGCCGAGACGAGCGGCGGCTGCACGCGCGGTGTCTTCGGGTTGCTGATCGTCGCCATCCTGGCAGGCGGCAACCCGGCTTCCGTACGCAGGGACGTGGCGGGCGGTGGCGTGGCGCCGGACATCTTCTGCGCCGCCGCCTCAATCACGCGGCACGCGTTGCTGAGAGGAATCACGTAGGCATCGTTCCGGCGTCGGCGATCGGTTTCATCGTCGCCAACGGCGATGCCGATCGCGGTGCCGTCCGCGGCGAACACCGGCCCACCCGCGCTGCCGGCGTCGAGACGCCAATCGACCCGGAAGGACTCGGTATCGGGGTGGCTCGCGATGCCGAGGATCGCATGCCTCGGCTCGAGCATCGGGGCAATGAGCGCGACGACCTTCTGCTGGTGCATGACCGAGGGCGGCGCGGCGCCCAAGGCCGTGCAGCCCGGCGCGATCGGCTGGCGTGATGCAATCGCTGAAGGGTGAATCCACACGAGGGTCACGCCTTGCGTTCGATCGGATGCGATTACGCGGCCAGGCACCTTGACGCGATCGGTCGCGGCGGTCGCCGGACCAGCGAACTCCACTTCAACCTCGCCGGCGTCACCGATCGCCTGGTCGCTCGTGGCGATCAAACCGCGCGCGTCGATCACGAAGCCGGTGGCGTGCGCGGCCGGCGTCCAGATCTCGGCAATGCTGCCGCGCCACTTGTTGAGGATGGCCGCGCCATCGGCGTATGTCGATCCGGTGTTGCCAGCGGTGCCGCCGGGGCTGGTGTCCAACTCGGCGTTCGCGGTGGTGAGCGCGAGGACGGTCTGGCGTCCGGCGGGGACGTCGAGGATCTGGGTCCAGATGAAGCTGCGGCCGGCGAGCGTCACCGGGACATCTGATTCCACCGTGTAGTTGCCGGCCGGCAGTTTGATCTCGACCGTCCCGTCGGCGCCGGTGCGGACGCGCCGGGGCTCCCGCGAGCTGGGATTGTCGCTAATCAGCAGCTGCGCCCGGGGGATGGGCGTGGCGTTGCCCTCCGCGTCGGTCAGCACCACGCTGATGCGCAGCACGCCGATCTCCTGCGCCGAGGCGGTGAGCGTCAGCAGCGCGAGGATCGTTGATAGGACGGGACGCATGCCGGGAGGATTTTACCTCCCTGAATTGTCATTGATGTCGGGCCCCATCCCGATCACAATGTGGGCCCTGATCGACTTATTGAGGAGGTGTCATGTCCAAGTCGCGAACCCTGATCGCCGCGTTCGGCGCGTGCGCCGTAATTGTGCTGGCCGCGTGGATCACCGGCACAGCAGTGAACACGCCAGTGGCGGCGCAAGCCAAGCCCGGGAACTTCATCACGGGCGAGGGGCTGCCCAATCCGGCGCCGAAGGTCACCCGTAGCTGGGGCGAGCTGCCCGCGGGACGGAAGTGGGGCACGACCGCCGGCATCGACATCGATCCCAAGGACGGCCACGTCTGGGCCTACGAGCGCTGCGGCGCCGGCACGGCCGGCGGCGGCCCGGTCGATTGCGAGACCAACCCGGTCGATCCGGTGTTCAAGTTCGATCGTCACACCGGCAAGGTGCTCGCCAACATCGGCCGGGGTGTGATGATCACGCCGCACGGCATCGGTGTGGATCGTGACGGCAACGTGTGGATCGCCGACTTTGCCGGGAACAAGGCCGGCACCAAGGGCCACCAGGTCCACAAGTTCAGCCCCACCGGCAAATTGCTCATGAGCCTCGGCCAGGCCGGTAAGCCCGGCAACGCCGACGGGCAGTTCAACCAGCCCAACGACGTCGTGATCGGACCCGACCGCAGCATCTACGTCTCTGATGGGCACAACGGGCAGGGCATGACCACCAACGCCGCCATCGCCGAGGGCATCAAGCGCGGCGACACGGCGCGCATCAGCAAGTTCACGCCCGACGGCAAGTTCATCAAGTCATGGGGCACGCTCGGCGTCCGTCACGGCGAGTTCCGCACGCCCCACGCGTTGGTGTTCGACGCGAAGGGACGCCTGTGGGTGGCCGACCGCGGCAATCACCGCCTCGAGATTTTCGATCAGGAGGGTAAGTACCTCGAGTCGCGCTACGCCTACGGACGCATCAGCGGCCTGTTCATCAGGAACAACATGATTTATGCGATCGACTCGGAGTCGAGCCCGCTGAACCACCCGAACTGGCGCAATGGCGTGCGCATCGGTCCGCTCGATGAGGACCGCATCACGGCGTTCGTGCCGCCGTTCGAGCGACCGGACCGTGTGTATCAGGGCACGGCGGGTGAAGGCGTCGCGGTGGATGCCGACGGCAATGTCTATGCGGCGGAAGGACCGAACTCACTGCCGCAGGCCGGCGGCGCGTTCACGAAGTACGCGGTGAAGTAACGGTCAACAGTCGACAGTCGGCAGTTAAGAGTTTTCAGTCAGCAGTCGACAGTTCAGTCGTCAGTCTCGAGTCCTGGACTGGCGACTGTTGACTGAATTGCAGACTGGTGACTGAGAACTCTTAACTGCCGACTGTCGACTGCTGACTGTGTCCCGAGGCTGACTGTGTCCCGAGCGCTCGGGTGATACGCTCGCTGCGATGCCCAATCAACGACCGTCCCCGCTGAGCGATCACAGCGAGGAGGGACGCGCATTCCTGCAAGCCAGGGTCGCGCTGTTCTGGAAAGTCATCTTTTTCATCATCCTGATTGGCAGCGGTCTGGGTGTGGTCGGCGCGGTCGCCAGTCCAGGCGTCGATCTGCTGATCACCATCGCGTCGACGGTCAATGCCGGCATCTTCTGGTGGCTGGCGAGCACCGGCGAGCGATCCATCCGCGCCAGCCGCCTGATGGACAGCGGCGGACTGCTGCTCAATTCGTTCATCGGCGCGCTCACCGGGCGCTACCTGCTCGCGACATTCGCGAACGATCATGCCCTCGCCAGCGTGCAGGCAGTGAACATGGCCGACGGTCACGTGTCGATGCTGCAGCTGGGCGGCATGGGGTTGATGATGGCGATTCGCGCCGCACTGATCCCCTCGTCGCCCCGGCGCACCATCCTCATCACGGCCGCGTTTGCCGTCCCGATGATCGTGGTCACGGCGCTCGTCATGCCCGTTCCCGGCGGCGGGCTCGCGTGGCGCGGGCTCGATTCGGGCGCCTTGCCGTGGCTCCCGGCAGCCTTGTTGATCATGTGGGGCTTCACCATCATCACCTGCGCCGTGATCTCGCAGGTGATTTACGGATTGCGCGCCGAAGTACTCGAAGCGAGGCGGCTCGGGCAGTACGTCATCGAAAAGAAGATCGGCGCCGGCGGCATGGGGGAAGTGTACCGGGCGCGCCACGGCATGATGCGGCGCCCCACGGCCATCAAGCTGCTTCGGCCGGATCAGGGCGGCGAGGTCAACCTCGCCCGGTTCGAGCGCGAAGTCCAGCTGACGGCGCGTCTCACGCATCCCAACACCATCACGATCTTCGACTACGGGCGCACGCACGATGGCGTCTTTTATTACGCGATGGAGCTCCTCGACGGCGCGACGCTCCAGCGAATCGTGGACGAGGGCGGCGCGCAGCCGCCAGGCAGAGTGGTGCGGATCCTGTCGATGGCGTGCGGCGCGCTCGCCGAGGCCCATGCCATCGGCCTGATGCATCGCGACATCAAGCCGGCGAACATCATGCTGTGCACGCAAGGCGGCGAGCGGGACGTGGTGAAGCTGCTCGACTTTGGCCTCGTCAAGGAATTTCAGGTGGGACGGGACGTCAAGCTGACCGGCGAGAGCGTTGTCATTGGCACTCCGCAATACATGGCCCCGGAGTGCATTCTGAACCCGGACTCAGTGGACGCCCGCGCCGACCTCTACGCGTTGGGGGCGGTCGCGTACTACCTGCTGGCTGGCACTGATGTCTTCGACGGCAAGTCGGTGGTCGAGGTGTGCAGTCAGCACCTGTATCAGCAGCCGCCGACGTTTGCTGAGAAAGGCGTCTCGATTTCGCCGGAGCTCGAGGCCGTCGTGCAATCCTGTTTGGAAAAAGATCCCAATCTCCGGCCGCAAACGGCCGTCGATCTGCGGCGCCGGATCGAAGCGTGCCAGGTTGAGCCGTGGGATCGCGCCGCTGCCTTCGACTGGTGGCGCGCGCATCCAGCCGATCCCGATGTCGATGCCGTGTTGAGCAGCGGTGAAGCCAAGACCATCGCCGTCGATGGCATCCATCGATAGTTAGCGTTGCTGGATCGTGCGTTCGTACAGGGCTGCGTATTGCGGAACGATGCGATCGGCGCTGAAGCGCTCCATCGCCAATCGCACCCCCTCAGCCGCCATTCGCGCGTGGAGTGCGGGGTCCGACAAGATCTGAATCGCGCTTTCCGCCATGTGCTCGACGTCGCTCGGTGGGTGCAAGAATCCGGTCACCCCATCCACCACCACTTCCGGCAGGCCGCCGACGTTCGACGCCACCACCGGCACGCCGCACGCCATCGCCTCGAGCGCCGACAATCCGAAACTCTCCTGCAGCGACGGCAGCAGAAACAGATCCGACACCGACAACAACTCGACCACGTCCTGTGCCTCACCGATCAGCTCGACGTCGGCGGCGACGCCCAATTCGTCGATCAATTGTTCGGCCCTGCCCAATTCGGGTCCTTCGCCGACGATCAGCAGCCGCGCGGGGACCCGCTCTCTGATCCGTGCGAACACCCGCACCACCGCGTCGACCTGCTTGACCGGGCGCAGGTTCGAGATGTGAATCACCAGCTTCTCGTCCGCCGCGCAAAACTGCCCGCGCAGGACCGGATTCGGCGCGCGGCGGTGGAAGCCGCGATCGAGGAAGTTCGGAATGACGACGATGTCGCTGTTGACGCGCATTTCCCGCTTGGTCTCGTCGCGCAAGCTGGCTGAGACCGCGGTGACCGCATCGGACTGATCGATACAGAACGCCACGGTTTCGCGGTACGACGGGTCGGAGCCCAGGATCGTCACATCGGTGCCGTGGAGCGTGGTGATGGTGCGCGGCACCTGTCGCCCGGCGCCCTCACCGCTGGCAAGAATCTGCCGCGCCAGATACGCCGCCGCGGCGTGCGGAATCGCGTAATGGGCATGGATGATGTCGAGCCGATGCGAGCGCGCCACCTGCACGACGCGGTTGGCCAGCGCGAGCAGATACTGCGGCTCGCGGAACAGGGGATAGCCGGGCGTCTCGACGCGATGGAACCGGACGCCGGAAGTCGACTCGCGCAGGCGAAACGGCGTATCGCTGCTGATCACGTGCGTGTGATGCCCGCGCTCGGCGAGGCAGCGCGCCAGCTCGGATGCCACCACGCCGCTGCCGCCCACCGACGCGTAACAGACGATCCCGATGTTCATTTCAACAGGTGCTCGCGCACCAGCAGCTCGCGCACGACCACGCCCTCGGCAAAGGGGACGCCGATCAGCGCGCCGAACTGCGCGTCGCGACTCTCGATCAGTTGTTGAAAGCGTGGAGTGTTGAGCCGCGTCGCCGTCGCTTCCGTCGACGGCGGGGCGAACTGCGATCGATGGCAGGCCAGCGCGGCGCGCTTGGCTTCATACTGCGCCGAGACGTCGACGACAAACGAGGGCCGCGTCGAATCGTTGATGAAGTAATAGAGCAGCCAATCGGCGCGCCATGTGTCGCCCGCCGCCGCGTAGCGCGTCAGGCCGCTGAGGAAGGCTGCGCGCGTCAGCAGCCGGCTCGCCGCCACGTGATCGGGATGGCGATCGCGGCCATAGGGCACGGCGATGGTCTTTGGCCGCGCCCGGCGAATCAGCTCGACGATCGCGCTCGTGTGGGAAGGATCGCCGCCGATGTCGCCGTCCGGGAGCTGGAGATTCTCGCGCCAGCTCGCGCCCAATACCGCGCGTGCCGCCTCGCTTTCCTCGAGCCGCTGCTCCGGCGTGCCATTAGTCCCGAGCTCTCCTCTGGTCAGGTCGCACAGCCCGACGCGATGGCCGATCGCCACGTGTTTGGCGATCGCCCCGCCGAGACCAATTTCGAGATCGTCGGGATGAGGGCCAAACACGAGCAGGTCAACGCCGTCGCGCATGGACCATCTTAATAGGCCGGCATGATGTCCACCGAATTCGCCAGGAGTTAGCCAGGGAAGGGTTGAGGTCGCCGCGCCGCTCGTGAACGGGATTGCGACGCTGAACAAGAACTTCAAGAAGGGGACGCACCCGCTGACGGCGACGTACGTGGGTGACGGAAACTTCACGGGGAGTTCGGCGGGGTCACCCACCAGGTTCCCTAACAACATGAGCCGGGCTCGCACGCCAGCGAGTCCGGCTCACACTCCCCGAACAGCCGTCGCGTTTCGCGCGACGGGCGTCAGAGTCGTCCTGTCAGGGCCATCACCACCAGGATGATGATGATCAATCCTGCGAGGCTGCCACCCACGCGCGGGCCCCCGGCGTAGAAGCCTCCGCCGCCGAGAACCAAAAGAAGAATCAGCAGTATCACTAGCAGGTTCATGGCACTCCTCATTCCGCGGTGGTTGTCGTTCGACTGAGTGTCGAACGCGCGTGTGACTGCTCGGGGGTCAGCCGTCCCCACCACGTCTGTAGGGGCTGAGTGCAATAAACTCGCCATTGCCGAGACGGCATATTTCCCGTGGATTCCAAGGGTCGACGCCCGCCCACCGCCCAGATCCTGAATTGCATTACCCTCGAATACGGCTCCTTTGAAGAAGCCCGAATTGATTCGCGAAGAGAGGCTGTTCCGGTTTGAGCGATAATCCCGCGTCATGAGGTGTGCACGGAAGTGTGTGGCGCTCGTTGCGGCCCTGGTCCTGCCTGCGGCCGCCGCTGCGCAAGGCGCAAGCGCGAAGCCGGCCGCCGGATCACCAACCGCTGACCGGCTGCCGATCTACGTCGTCGATCCGTCCTGGCCGCCGACGCTGCCCAACGACTGGATCCTCGGCGACATCCGCGGCTTG
>CAZEMI010000195.1:0-21793 GCA_964513235.1 uncultured Acidobacterium sp. | reverse complement strand
GTTGGCCTCCAAGCCGGTAGACCCGGATGGGCGCCACCACCTGCAGGGCGCCGCGGGGCGCACCTACGTGGTGGGGCTCCACTATCCCCACCCCCCGGCGCGGCGCCCGCCGCGCACCAAGCTGGCGGCGAAGCTGTTCATCGAGCGCTACGTCGGCGCCAACGATCTCGCCGCGGTGGTCCACACCGGCGGCCGCACCGATGCGAACCAGGACTTCACCAACAGCCAGCGGCTGTTGCTGCAGGCGGTGGACAAGTTCATGGGCAGGAAGCTCCGCTCGTCGACCTTGAACAAGATCGACGACGTCAGCCGGCGCGCCGGCACCGGCCTCGAGAGCGATCCCGCGCAGGACCTCGACGACCGGGAGCGCGGCTTCCAGGCGCGCAACACGCTCGAGACGGTTCGCAACCTCTCGCAGTATCTCGGCAACATCCGCGGCCGCCGCAAGGCGCTGGTGATGTTCAGCGAAGGCATCGACTACAACATCTACGACATCATGTCGATAAATAATAGTGGCGCCACCGAAGCGTCGTCGGTGATGGATGCGACGCGCGACATGATCGCGGCGGCGACGCGCGCCAACGTCGCGATTTACGGTGTCGACCCGCGAGGGCTGGGCGCCGCCTTCGACACCCTGGCCGAGGTCCAATCGTTTCCGGACGATACCAGTCTCGGCCTCAATCAGTCGGCGCTCTTCAACGAGACGCGGCTCGCGCAAGACAGCCTCAGGACGATGAGCGACGAAACCGGCGGCTTCGCGGTGGTGAATCGCAACGACTTCGCGACCGCGTTCCAGCGCATCGTCGACGACAACAGCTCGTACTACGTGATGGGGTATTACTCCACCAACGAGCGCCGCGACGGGCGGTTCCGCCGCATCGAGGTGCGCGTCAAGAATCGTCCCGGCCTCGTGGTGCGGGCCCGCAAGGGCTACGCGGCGCCGCGGGGCCGAGCGCCGGAACCGAAGCCCGCCGCCAAGGACGGCCCGTCGTTGGAGTTGACCGAGGCGCTCGAGAGCCCGTTGCCGCTGCCGGCGCTGCCGCTGGCGGTCACGGCGTCGGTGTTCAAGGGTCCGGCGGGGAGGGGATCGGTCGTGATCTCGACCTTGATTCACGGCGGCTCGCTGCCGCTCGCCGAAGAGCAGGGGATCTTCAAGAACGATCTCGAGGTGATCGGCATCGCCACCGACGACAAGGGCAAGAGCTTCAATACCGATCGTAACACCATGAACTTGACCATGAAGCCCGACACCGCGAACCGGCTGCGCGCCACGGGCTTCCGCGTGATCCAGTCGCTCGATCTCCAGCCGGGCAGGTACCTGCTGCGCGTCGCCGCGCGGGAGGGCAACACGCGCAAGGCCGGCATGGTGACCTACGACCTCGAAGTGCCGGACTTCACCAAGGCGCCGCTGACGATGAGCAGCGTGGCGCTGACCTCGGCGATGAGCGGCGCGGCGCCGACCGTTCGCCCGAAGGATCCGCTCGAGAAGCTGCTGCCGGGCCCGCTCACCACGTATCGCGAGTTCCCGCAGATCGACGAGCTGGCGCTGTTCACCGAGATCTACGACAACATCAAGCAGGCGCACACGACGGAGATTGTCGCCACGGTGAAGGCCGAGGGCGGGCAATCGGTCTTCGAGGCGCGCGAAGAGCACGACAGCTCGGAGCTGGCGGGCTCGGCGGGCGGTTACGGTTTCCAGGCCCGCGTGCCGCTCAAGGGATTGGCGCCGGGTCTGTACGTGCTTCGCGTCGAGGCCACCGCGCGCATCGACGATCGGCCGACGGTGTCGCACGAGACGGTGTTCCGCGTCTCACCGGCGCCGGCGGCACAGCCATGAACGCGCTGGTGCCGGCGATGGTGCTCGTGGCCGCGCTGCAGAGTGGTCTGCCTATGGAAACGATCGCCCGCGACAACATGAGCAACGTCGAAGACGCGAAGCAGGCGGTGGCGAGGACGCCGGCTGAATGGGCCGCGCTCTGGCGCCTGCACGCCGGCGACCAGGCGCCGCCGAGAATCGACTTCACGAAACGAACGGTGGTCGCCGTGTTTCTCGGCACGAGGCCCACCGCCGGGTACGCCGTCGAAGTGAGCGGCACGAAGCCGGTCGGCAAGACGCTGATCGTGGAATGGAGCGAGCAGACCCCCACGCCGGGCCACGTCCTGGCGCAGGTCATCACCTCGCCGTCGCACCTGGTCTCGATTCCGAGGTTCGACGGCGAGATCACATTCCGGAAGGTTGACCGGTGAACGAGCCCACGAGCACGGGCGTGGACGCCCGGCTCTCGTCGGTGCTCTGTTACGCCGGCTGGTGGGTGACCGGGATCGTCTTCCTCTTCGCGGAACGCCGCCATTCGGGCGTCCGCTTCCACGCCGCCCAATCGATTGTCGTGTTCGGTGCGCTGTCGGCGGCGCTCGTCCTGTGCGGTGGCGCCAGTGCGATTGCCTTCTTCGTGGCGGTGCCGACGTTCCAGTTGGTCCAGACGATTGGCAACGTCCTGTGGCTGGCCGCAGTCGTGCTGTGGTTGTTCCTGCTGCTGAAAACGTGGCGGGGTGAGACCTGGCAGCTGCCGCTGGCCGGCGACCTGGCGAAACGGATCGCCCGTCGGTAGGACGGGCGGCACAAATGTGCCGCCCTCCGGTCAACCTATTCGGTTTTGGGGACCTCGATCTTCGGCACGCTCCTCGGCTTCACGGTGCCGTTGGCGTGCACGAAGTTGAAGCTGTTGCTGGCCATGCGGGGGTTCGCCGGCGTGGTCAGCGTCACGGTGATCACTTCACCGGGCATGAACGGTTTCGGATGGCGATAGACGTCGCCGCCGGCCAGGTTGCCCGACTTGTCGGCCCAGCTTTCCTCGAGCCTGAACCCCGCGATCGGCCCGGACGAGCTGTTCCTGATCACCATCACGGTGACGACATTGCCGCCCTTTCGGGTGGTGTTGGGCCGCGTGAATTCAACGGTCGCCTCGCCGCGGATCGGCGAGATCAGCCTTCTTGGCGAGGCCGGTGCGGCAGGCGTTTGCGCGAACGCCGCCGGGGCAATCACAAACCCGATGGCCGCAGCCAGGGCCACAGTCCGCTGGTGAAATATCATCGTAAGAACCCTCCGACGAGCATGTTATACCGTCACATCTCGCCGTTCCAGTCCTCGGGCTCAGCAGCCGTCGACCGGAACACTTCGAGATGCCATTTGCCGCCGCCCCACGGCTCGATCACTTCGGTCGCCACGACGTCGACGAGCAGCTCCGCGAAGGTGCGGCCTTCGGGATCGCCTTCCAGATGGTAGGCGGGGTCGTCCCACGCAAAGTTCGGATAGATCGTCATCGTCAGGAACAGGTCGTAGCCGTCGTCGACGACGATGATCTGGCCGATCGGACGCTTTTGCGTGGAATGGTAGACGAGATATTTTTCGGCGCTGTGGGCGCGGATGTAGCGCTTGAGCGCGAACTCGCGGGCAACGATCTCCTCGACCGCGATCTTCTTGTCCCAGCAGTCACGGCAGTAGCGTTCTTCGCCGCGTGGTTCGGACACTTCCTTGGCGCCACAGAGCGCGCACCCCTTCTTATTCCCAATCGACTTACGTGACATGCGTAAGAAGAATTCTACTTCACGGGCGCCAGCGGGTGCACAATGTGCACATTGTGCACAACGTGCACCAGGTGGCAGGGGTATGAAGCGGGCCCTTTGTTTGTGCGTCGTTCTCGGGCTTTTGACGACGACCCACGCACAGAGCCCTCCGCATCTCCCCGCTCTAGACCGGGTTCTGCCGGCTCGAGCGGAATCGATCTACCAGGAACTCGCCCGTCGCGTCGATGCCAAGGTGGCGATGGAGGTGGCCACGTTCATGGCGCCGCTGTGGCGCCTGGCCGGCAATCCGGCGTTCGAGCAGTCGCAGCAGCAGATTTTCGATCGACTGTCGGCGGCGGGGCTATCTCCCAGGTATGAATCGTTCCCGAACAGCGGCATGGGATGGGAGCAGGTGCGAGGGACGCTGCGGCTCGGCGGCGCGACAGGCGAGATGCTGCTCTCTCGAGAGACGCACCGCGTGGCGCTGGCGATCAATTCCTTCAGCACCCCGCCGGGTGGCGCGACGTTCAGGCTGATCGACGCGGCAGCGGGGAGCAGCGCTGCCGCGTATGAAGGCCAGGACGTCAACGGCGCCGTGGTGCTGGTCAGCGGGCCGCTCGGGCCGGCCTGGCAGCAGGCGGTCCGCGCGCGTGGCGCGGCCGGCGTGATTTCGACCGACCTCGCGGGCTACACGCGGCCCGAGGAGACGCCGGACGTGCTGCAGTGGGGCAACATCCCGTTCGACGAGGCGCTCAAGTCGTTCGGCTTCAAAGCCACACCGCGCGTCGCCGCTCGCTTGCGCGGCGAGTTGGCGAAGGGGGCGGTCACCCTTCATGTCGAGATCGAGACGACATTCCACCGCCGGCCAAACCGCACGCTGGTTCTCGAGATTCCGGGACGCGTGCGGCCAGAGCAGCGGGTGGTGCTGGCCGCCCATGTGCAGGAGCCGGGGGCGAACGACAATGCCAGCGGCTGCGGCACGCTGCTGGCCGCCGCGCTCGGCATGCACGACGCCATTCGCGGCGGCGCGTTGCCGGCGCCCGCGCGCACGATCACGTTTCTCTGGGTGGACGAGATCCGCGGCAGCGAGCAGTGGATCAGGGACGACGCCGAGCGCATCACGCAGGTCGTCGCGATGCTGTCGCTCGACATGACCGGCGAGGATACGGCGAAAACCGGCGGCACGTTCCTGATCGAGAAGGAGCCGGACCCGTCGGCGCTCTTCGATCGCCCGTCGGATCCGCATTCAGAGTGGGGCGCCAGCAAGGTCGACCCGGCCATGGTGCGCGGCAGCTTCCTGAACGACCTGCACCTGGGCGTGGCGCTGCGGCGCGCGCGCGACACCGGCTGGGTGGTGCGCACCAACCCGTATGAAGGCGGCAGCGATCACACCGTGTTCACCCGCGCCGGTGTTCCCGCGCTTCTGAACTGGCATTTCACCGATCGCTACTACCACACCAATCTCGACACCATCGACAAGATGAGCGCGGCCGAAATGCAGCACGTGGCGACTGCGGTCGGCACGACGGCGCTGTTCTTGGCGTCGGCAGACCGCACCGATCTCGAGGCGATGCGGCGGCTGATCACGACGGCGCGCGAGGCGCGGCTGGCGACCGAGCAGAGGAATCACGCCGCGCCAGAGATCCTCGCCGCGTGGGAAAAATGGTACGGCGAGGCTCTGCTGAGCATCGGACGATTGCTGAATTGAGATCGCCGATCTCAGATCAATCTTCGATCGAAGATCGGCGATTGATCAGCAATCTAAGATCTGAGATCTGACATCGATTGTGTCTGCGACGCAGGCCCATACATCTCGGTCACGTACTGCTTCACCATGCGGCGCGTCGAGAAGCGCGGCACGTTTGACCGCATCGCTTCGCGCACGATCGCGATCCAGCGCCGCGGCAGGCCGCGGCCGTCGCGGTCGCGATCGTAAAACGCCGGCACCACTTCCGTTTCCAGCAGGTCGTAGAGCGCGCCGGCGTCCGCGACATCCATGGCAGCGTGGTCGTCGGGGTTGCCCTGGCCCTCGATCAACCAGCCATTGCGGCCGTTGAACCCTTCCGCCCACCAGCCGTCGCCGATGCTGAGGTGCGGCACGCCGTTCAGCGACGCCTTCATGCCGCTGGTGCCGCTGGCTTCGAGCGGCTTGCGCGGGTTGTTCAGCCACACGTCGCAGCCCTGCACCAGGTAGTGCGCCACGTGCATGTCGTAATCCTCGATGAACGCGAGCCGGCCGCCGAACTTGGGATCGAGCGCGTGCTTGAAGACCCGCTGGAGGTGATGCTTGGCGGGCTCGTCGGCCGGATGCGCCTTGCCGGCGAACACGATCTGCACCGGCCGATCGAGGTGGGTCAGGATGCGCGCCAGCCGATCGACGTCGTGGAAGATCATCTCCGGGCGCTTGTAACCGGTGAACCGGCGGGCGTAGCCGAGCGTGAGGGCTTCCGGATCGAGCATCGGGCCCGCCGAGACGATGCGGCTCTGGCTCACGTGCTCCTGCGAAAAGCGCGTGCGCATGCGCTCGCGAATGAACGAGAACAGGTCCATCCGCAGCAGCTGCCGCATCTGCCAGATCTCGGCATCGGGAATGTCGTTGAGCCGCTCCCACAACTCCGGCTCGTCGACGTGATCGAGCCAGCCGGGCCCGAAGTGATGATCGAGCAGCGCGAAGACCGGGCCGGCCATCCAGGTCGGCACGTGCACGCCGTTGGTGATGCTGCGGACGGGCAGTTGATCCGCCGGGGTCTCGGGCCACATCGGCCGCCACATCGACCGCGTGACCTCGCCGTGCAACGCGCTCACGCCGTTGACGAATTGCGAGGTGCGGAGCGCCAGCGCGGTCATGTTGAACAGCGAACCGCTGCCGTTGTCGTATTCGCCCAGCGCGAGGAAGTTCTGCCGGTGCTGCCCGATCTCACCCCACGTGCCGGCGAGATATTTCTCGACGAGGTTGAAAGGGAAGGCGTCGTGGCCCGCCGGCACTGGCGTGTGGGTGGTAAACACCGTCGAGCGCTTCACTTCTTCGAGCGCGTCGTCGAAGGATCGGCCCTGCTCGATCATTTCACGCATGCGCTGCAAGGCGACGAAGGCCGCGTGCCCCTCGTTGAGGTGCCACACCGTGGGCGCGATGCCCATCGCCCGCAACGCGCGCACGCCGCCGATGCCGAGGATGATCTCCTGCTGGATGCGCGTTTCGCGATCGCCGCCGTAGAGCCGCGCCGACAACTCGCGATCCCACGGCGCATTTTCCGCCAGGTCGGTGTCGAGCAGGAACAGCCGCACGCGTCCGAGCCGCACGCGCCACACCGCCGCCAGTACGGTACGGTCGCCGAGCGGCACCGCGGTGATGCACGGACGGCCATCTGGGGTAATCGCGGTTTCAATCGGCGAGTCGGTCCAGCTGATTTTTTCGTAGCGCTCGTCCTGCCAGCCGTCATTGGTCATCCGCTGCCGGAAATAACCCTGCGGATACATGAAGCCCACGCCGACCAACGGCAGGCCAAGGTCGGCGGCTTCCTTACAGTGGTCGCCCGCCAGCACGCCGAGGCCGCCCGCGTAAATCGGCAGGGATTGGTGCAGCGCGAATTCCGCGGAGAAATACGCGATCGTGCCGCCGCGGAGCATCTCCGCGCGCTCGCGCCACCACGGATGCGCCACCGTCCGCGCCTGATCGAGGCCGAAGATGGCCTCGTCGTACGCCTTCAGAAACTCCGGATCGCCCGCGGCGCTCGCCAGCCGCTCGGCCGCGATCTGCTGCAGCATCCGCACCGGGTTGTGGGCGGTCGCCCGCCACAGCATGTAATCCAGCCGGCGAAACACCTGCCGCGCGCGATCGTCCCAGCTCCACCACAAATCCAGGGCGAGCTCATGAAGACGATGCAGGCGATCGGGAAGGGGAGCCGCGGTCGCGAAACGTTCCTCAGACATGTTGAGATGCGCCTACGAGTTCTGCAAAACGAGTCAAATCAATATTGCCGCCGGAGACGACGGCCACAACTTTGCCGGTGCCGGCACGGCCGCTGAGCGCGGCGGCAATTGCGGTGGCGCCCGCCCCCTCGGCCACCACGTGCACGCGATCGGCGGTCTTGCGCATCGCCGCGGCAATGTCGTCGAGCGAGACCACGATCGAGCCGTCCAGCGTCTTCAGCAGCGGCCACATGGTGGGAATCACCGACTTGCCGCCGGCGCCATCGACGAACGAGGGTTGCCAGTGTTCGAAGTAGCTTGGCTCGCCGCGCTCGAGCGAGGTGGCCAGCGGCGCCGCGGTTTCCGGCTCCGCGGCATACACGCGCACCGACGGTTTCTTCGCGCGCATGACCGACATAATGCCCGACAGCAACCCGCCGCCGCCCAGCGCCGCGACCACCGCGTCGACGTCCGGGAGATCGTCGAGAATCTCCAGCGCCGCCGTCCCGTTGCCGGCAATGAAGTCATCATCGTCGAACGGGTGCACCAAGTGTCCATGCATCCGGGACGAGGCGTGTGACTCCACCGTCTTCCAGCATTCGTCGTAGTTCGCCGTGACGATGGTGGCGCCGAGGCGCTCGATCGAGCGAAGCTTGGTCTGCGGCGCGGTATCCATCACCATCACCGAGCACTTGACGCCGGCGAGGCGGGCCGCCAGCGCCACACCCTGGGCGGCATTGCCGGCGCTGACCGTCCACACGCCGTCTTTCATTTGCTCCTTCGACAGCTTGCGGATCGCGTTCCACGCGCCCCGGATCTTGAACGATCCGATCGGCTGCAGGCATTCGAGTTTGAGGTAGATGTCAGGCGCGTGACCCGCGGCAGGGTCAAACGGGAGGTCGAGCTTGATGAGCGGCGTCCGTACCGCCGCCTGGTAGACGTGTTTCGCGGCGTCGGTGATGGCGTCGAGGGGAATCTGCCGCATTGGGCCCGAAGATCGTATCATGCCCGCTCAACCATGAAATCAGCAGCCATTGCTCTCCTAGCGGCCGTGATGGTCGCGCCGCTCGTTGCGCAGACCACTCGACCGCGGGCGCGCGATTTGGGGATTGCGCCCGGTGTGTTCGAGCCGGGAGCGCTCAATTCGATTACCGACGTGGCGGGCGTCCGCGTCGGGCACGCCACCTTAATCGAGGGCGATCATGTTCGCACCGGCGTCACGGTGATCGTTCCGCATGCGGGTAATGTGTTCCAGGACAAGGTCCCGGGCGCCGTGTTCGTGGGCAACGCCTTCGGCAAACTGGCCGGTTCGACGCAGGTCGACGAGCTGGGCACCATCGAAACGCCGATTGCGCTGACCAGCACACTGAGTGTCGGTGCCGGCGTTGAGGGTCTCGTGCGATGGACGATCGATCAGCCCGGTAACGAAAACGTAAGATCCGTGAACGCGCTGGTCGGCGAGACCAACGACGGCGGGCTCAATGACATCCGCGGCCAGCATGTGCGTCCCGCGCATGTGCTCGAAGCGATCACGTCGGCGACTGGCGGGCCCGTTCAAGAGGGCAGCGTTGGCGCCGGTACCGGAACGCAGGCGTTCGGCTGGAAGGGCGGCATCGGCACCGCGTCGCGCAAGCTCGACGCGCGCTTCGGCGGTTATACCGTCGGCGTGCTGGTGCAGTCCAACTACGGCGGCGTGCTGACCATGGACGGCGCGCCCGTGGGGAAGGCGCTTGGACGGTACTCGTATCAACCCAAGCGCGCGGGCCAGGCCGGGGTCCCCGACGCGCGGACTTTGCGCGTTGGGGTGGAGGACGATCACGGCGACGGGTCGTGCATGATCGTGGTGGCCACCGACGCCCCGATCGATGCGCGCGATCTGAAACGGCTGGCCGCCCGGGCGGTATTCGGGCTGGCGCGCACGGGGTCCTCGTTCAGCAACGGCAGCGGCGACTTCGCGATCGCCTTCTCGACGGCGGCGGGTTTGCGCACGCGCTTTGGCTCGGCCGCGGCGCAGTCGCGCACGCTGCTGCCGACCGACGGGGTGTCGCCGCTCTTCCAGGCGGCGCTCGAGGCCACCGAGGAAGCGGTTTACAACTCCTTGCTCAAGGCCACGGCGGTTTCGAGCCGATTTGGCAAGGCCGACGCCCTGCCCATCGACGCCGTGCGGGAGATCCTCGAGCGGTATCCCAAGCCATGATAAGCTTCTCTTTGAGATGAAGGGCGTCGTCCTCCCCGTGTTCGTCGGCCGGCTGCTGGGCCTCCTGGGCCTTATTAGCCTCGGCCTGTCGAGCCACGCGGGATGATGTAGCCCCCAAGAGATCGAAGAGATTCAAAGGGCCATCACCCGCAGGGGTGATGGCCTTTTTTGTTTAGTCGATAAAGGGGAACAGTCATGGAAGCCGGAAGTACTGCAAGAGTCTGGAAGGATGGCCGCCTGCAGGACGCGGGCAACGATGCGGCATTGGCCTCGCTCTGCCAGGCCGTGGAGCGCGCGGTGCGCCAGCACCAGAGCGCCGGCGTGCGCGCGGTGATCCTGATGGTGGATCAGCCCGCGGCGCGTCCGGAACCGGCGGTCAAGCCGGTCCCGGTCTACGTGGACGTGTTCGAGTCAGGCTATGGGCATGGAATCTGACGATCTCAGATTGCTGATCAATTGCCGATTTCAGATTGCGGGAATTGGCCCGTCTTTCAATCGTCTTTCGGCCATCTTCAATTGATCAGCGATCTCACATCTGAGATCAGAGATCGTCATGGCACGGCGGCGGGCTCAGGCGCCGTGCGTGCGACCGGTTCGAGGAACAGCATCTTCGCACGCAGCTTGGCGCCCACCTGTTCGATCTGATGGTCGCGCTGCCGCTCGCGCTCTGCGTTGAACCAGCCGCTCTTCGTGTCGCGTGCCAGCTTCTCCGCGTACGCCCCTGATCTGATTTCAGCTAGCATCTTCCGCATCTCGTCCTTCGTCTGTGCGGTGACGATGCGCGGACCGCCCGTGTAGTCGCCGTGCTCCGCCGTGTCGCTCACCGAGTAGCGCATGAAGCCCAGGCCGCCGCGATACATCAGGTCGACGATCAGCTTCAGCTCGTGCAGGCATTCGAAGTAGGCAATCTCCGGCTGATAGCCGGCCTCGACCAGCGTCTCGAAGCCGGCGGTCACCAGCGCGCTGACGCCGCCGCACAACACCGCCTGCTCGCCGAACAGATCGGTTTCGGTTTCCTCCGAGAACGTGGTCTCGATCACGCCGGCCCGCGTGCAGCCGATCGCCTTCGCATACGCCAGCGTCTTCGCGCGCGCCTGTCCGGTGGCGTCGTGGTGAATCGCCACGAGGCCGGGCACCCCCGCGCCCTCCTTGAACACTTCGCGGACGCGGTGGCCGGGCGCCTTGGGCGCCACCATCGACACGTCAACGCCTTCGGGCGGCGTGATCCAGCCGAATCGGATCGAGAATCCGTGGGCAAACATCACCATCTTGCCGGGGGTGAGATGCGGCGCGATCTGCTGGCGGAAGAGCTCCGGCTGCACGAGATCCGGCACGACAATCATCATCGTGTCGGCCCACGCGGCCGCCGCCGCGACGTCGAGCGGCGCAAACCCGGCTTGTTCCGCGGCCTGCCAGCCGCGGCTGCCCGGCCGCACACCGACGCGAACGTCGACGCCGCTGTCTTTCAGGTTGAGCGCGTGCGCGTGGCCCTGCGAGCCGTAGCCGATGACGGCCACCTTCCGACCGAGGATTGCCGACAAGTCCACATCAGAGTCGTGAATCATCTTCGCCATGAGTGCCTCAAATGGAATCAGTGTCTAATCGGTGTTTAATCGGTGGCCGACGGAGAGGACCCCGATCTGCCGTTCGAGCAGCGCGACGATGCGCGCCGCGGTCTTGTCGGAACTGTCGAACATGATCGTCGCCTGCACCGTAGCGCGATCGTCCGAGGCCACGGCGGTAAACGCCTCCGCCCGCACGCGCTGCCGGCGCAGGATCGACGCCACGCGATCGAGCGCGTCGATCTCGTGTTCGTAGCGGACGACGATGGTGCGCGGACGCGCCTGGTCCATCACAGGTCCGCTCCCGTCTCCGCCAGCGATGGGCCCGGCCGCTTGATCATGTCGTGGAGCGCCGCGCCGGGCGACACCATCGGGTAGACGGTGTCTTCCTGCTCAACGCGGAAATCGATCACCACCGCGCCGGCCGCGGCGCGCGCGTGCCGCAGCGCATCCGCCATGTCGGCGCGCGCGCTCACGCGAATGCCCGACAACCCGTGCGCGTCGGCGAGCTTGACGTAGTCCGGCGACGACAGCGGCGTGGCGGAATAGCGGCGGTCGTGGAAGAACTGCTGCCACTGCCGCACCATGCCGAGGTAGCCGTTGTTGATGATGGCGATATTGACCTTGACGTTCTCCTGCACCATGGTCTGGAGCTCCGCCTGGGTCATCTGGAAGCCGCCGTCGCCGACGATCGCCCACACTTCGCGATCGGGACAGGCGAGCTTGGCGCCAATTGCCGCCGGCACGCCGAAGCCCATGGTGCCGAGCCCACCGGAGGTGATGAAGGTGCCCGGCTCTTCGACCTTGTAATACTGCGCCGCCCACATCTGGTGCTGGCCGACGTCCGTGCAAATGATCGCGCGGCCGGCGGTGGCCTTCCAGATGTCGTGGATCACATGCGCGGCGCAGAGCGTGCCGTTGTCGGGCAGCTCGGTGATGTCGCGCACCGTGGGTCCACCGGCCAGTTCGCCGATGCGCGTAATCCACGCCTCGTGCGTGGCGCCCTTCACCGCTGGCAACCAGGCCTGGAGCACTGTCTTGAGGTCGCCGGCGATGGCCACCTCGGCGCGCACGTTCTTGTGCAACTCCGACGGATCGATGTCGATGTGGATCTTCTTCGCGTGCGGCGCATACAGCGCCAGCTTGCCGGTGACGCGATCGTCGAAGCGCATGCCGAAGGCCAACAGCAGGTCGGCTTCCTGAATCGCTTCGTTGACCCAGTGCTCACCGTGCATGCCCATCATGCCGAGGTTGAGCGGGTGATGGGCCGCCAGGCTGCCGATACCGAGCAGCGTCATGGCGACGGGAATCTGGGTCAGCTCGGCGAACGCGCAGACTTCGTCGACCGCGCCGCTCTTGAGAATGCCGTGACCGGCAAGGATCACCGGCCGCTTCGCTTGCGCGAGCAGTTCGTTCGCCTGCGCGATGGACGCGTCGAGTCCCGGCGGTCGGACGGCGGCCGCTTTCGGGGCCGGCGCGTTGGTCTCGTACTCCGCCTCTTCCTGTTGCGCGTTCTTCGTGATGTCCACGAGCACCGGACCGGGACGGCCCGACGTCGCGACCTGAAACGCCTTCCGCAACGTCGGGGCAATGTCGGCGGCCTTGGTGACCAGGAAGTTGTGCTTGGTGATCGTCAGCGTGATCCCGGTGATGTCGGTTTCCTGGAACGCGTCGGATCCCATCAGCGATTCGGCGACCTGCCCGGTAATGCAGACGATCGGAATCGAGTCCATCATCGCGTTGGCGATCCCCGTGACCAGGTTCGTCGCGCCGGGTCCGGACGTGGCCAGGGCCACGCCGACCCTGCCGCTCGCCCGCGCGTACCCGTCGGCCATATGCGTGGCGCCCTGTTCGTGGCGGACCAGCACGTGTCGAATCGGGTGATCGAGCAGTGCGTCGTAGGCCGGCAGGATCGCCCCGCCCGGGTACCCGAACACCGTGTCCACGCCCTGCTCGACGAGGACCGACCAGATGATGTGCGCGCCACGTGTCTTCATGATGTAGCCGCTCTCCGTTCGTAAGCGGTGATCGCCGGTTCGTGCGTGAGGGTGAGATCGATTTCGTCTTTGCCTTCGAGGAGCCGTTGCCGGGAGGCGGCGTCGATCGTGAACGGCTCGCAGAGGCCGACCGCGTCGCGCACCTCGCCGCGTTCGAGATCGACTTCCACCGTGTAGCCGTTGCCGGCCTCGGCGCGGTCGAGGATGACGTTGACCGCCGTTTCGGGAATGGCCACGGGCAGCACGCCGTTGCCGATCGCATTGGAGCGGAAGATGTCGGCGAACGACGGCGCGATCACCACCGTGAAGCCGGCATCCTGCAGCGCCCACGCCGCGTGCTCACGCGACGAGCCGCAGCCAAAATTCACGCCGGCGGCCAGAATCGACGCGGCCGCATATGGCGCCTGGTTCAAGATGAACGCGGGATCGCGCTTCCAGTCGTGAAAGAGGAAGGGGCCGAACCCCGATCGCTCGATCCGTTTGAGGAACTGCTTGGGGATGATCTGATCCGTATCGACGTGGTTGCGGCGCAGGGGTGCCACCAGCCCACGATGCGTGCGGAATGGCTCACGAGTTCCGGCTCCCATCATGATCGGTACTCCCACTGGCGAACATCGGTGAAGTGGCCCTGGATGGCGGCGGCAGCCGCCATCGCCGGGCTCACCAGGTGCGTGCGTCCACCGCGCCCCTGGCGGCCTTCGAAGTTACGGTTGCTCGTCGACGCGCACCGCTCGCCCTCGCCGAGCACATCGTCATTCATGCCGAGGCACATCGAGCAGCCCGGTTCACGCCATTCGAATCCGGCTTCGGCGAAGATGCGATCGAGGCCCTCGCGCTCGGCGTCGGCCTTGACCTTTTGCGATCCTGGTACCACCAGCGCGCGCACGCGCTTGTTCACGTGATGGCCGCGGACCACGCTGGCCGCGGCGCGCAAGTCCTCGAGCCGCGCGTTGGTGCACGATCCGATGAAGACGCGATCGATCGGGACGCCTGCGATCGCGGTGCCCGGCGTGAGGCCCATGTACGCGAGGGCGCGTTCCATGGCCCGCGCGTCGCCTGGAGACGAGGCGGCGGCAGGGTCCGGGACGCGTCCGGTGACGGGCTCGACCATATCGGGACGCGTGCCCCAGGTCACCAGGGGCGCGAGTGCGCTGACGTCGATGGTCACTTCGGCATCGAAATGTGCGGCGCGGTCGCTGGCGAGGGTCTTCCAGCGCGCGACGGCCGCCGTCCAGTCGTCGCCCATTGGCGCATGCGGCCGGCCCGCGAGGAACGCACACGTCGTCGCATCGGGCGCCATCAGGGCGCTGCGCGCGCCCGCTTCGATGCTCATGTTGCAGATGGTCATGCGCTGTTCCATCGACAGCGTGTCCACGAGCGGCCCGGCGATTTCCAGCGCGAATCCTGAGCCGCCGGACACGCCGAGCCGGCCCATTAACGCGAGCGCGACGTCCTTGGCGGTGACCCCCCGGCTCAGCGAACCGGTCAGGGTGATCCGCATCGCCTTCGGTTTCTGTTGCGCGAGGCACTGCGTGGCGAGGACGTGTTCGACTTCGCTGGTCCCGATGCCGAAGGCCAGCGCGCCGAACGCGCCGTGCGTGCTGGTGTGGCTGTCGCCGCAGACGATGGTCGTGCCCGGCAGGGTGAGGCCCAGCTCCGGCCCGATCACATGGACGATGCCCTGGCGGCCGCTGTCGAAATCGAAGAGCGGCACGCCGAACGCGCTCGCGTTGTCGCGGAGCGTTTCGACCTGTTGCCGCGCCAGCGGATCGGCGATCGGCAGATGCCGCGCGGTGGTGGGCACGTTGTGGTCGACGGTCGCGAAGGTCAGATCCGGCCGCCGCACTTTGCGTCCGGCCAGGCGCAGGCCCTCGAACGCCTGCGGCGACGTCACCTCGTGCACCAGGTGCCGGTCGATGTAGAGCAGGGTGCGCCCGTCTTCGAGCTCGCGCACGACGTGCGCGTCCCACACCTTGTCGAGCAGGGTCCGAGGTGCCTGAGGTGCCTGAGGTGCGTTGAAATCAGACAGCATGATAGGAGTGCCGCCGATCTCGGATTTCGTGCAAAGCGTCCTCGACCGCCTGTCCCATTTCACGCGTCGAGAGCGTGCGCTCGCCGGGCCCGGCGAGGTCGCGCGTGCGGGCGCCCGCGGCCAGCGCGTCTTCGATGGCGTGCTCGATTTCGTTCGCTTCCTTGTCCATGCCGGCGCTGAAGCGCAGCAGCAGGGCGGCGCTGGCAATCGCGCCAATCGGGTTCGCCCAGCCCTGGCCGGCGATGTCGGGCGCCGAGCCGTGGACCGGCTCGTACAGATCGACGCGGCCACCGAGCGTGGCCGACGGCAGCAGGCCCAGCGAGCCCGCAATCGACGCGGCCTGATCGCTCAGGATGTCGCCGAACAGGTTGTCGCACAGCATCACGTCGAAGCTCATTGGCGTGGTCGCCAGCCGCATCGCGGCCGTGTCCACATACACGTGCTCGAGCTCGACGTCCGGATATTCCTTCGCGATGTCAGAGACCACGGCGCGCCACAGCCGCGACGTTTCCAGCACGTTGGCCTTGTCGATCGAGGCCACCCTGTGGTGGCGCTCCCGCGCGCGGGTGAACGCGACGCGGGCCACGCGCTCGATCTCGTGCCGCGAATAGATCAGCGTGTTGAACGCGGTGTTGCCCGACGCCTCGAACCCGCGCGGCTCGCCGTAATACAGGCCGCCGAGCAGCTCGCGAACGATCAGGAGGTTGGCGCCGCGGACGCGGTCCGGTTGAAACGCGGTGCGCTTCGCCAGCGCGGGATAACAGATCGCGGGCCGCAGGTTGGCAAAGCCGCCGAGGGCCTGGCGTAACGCCAGCAGTGCCGCCTCAGGACGTTCCGAGGGCACGCGGCCGTCGAACTTCGGATGGCCAACCGCGCCGAGCAGCACCGCCTTCGCGCCCAGGCACGCTTCGAGCGTGCGCTCGGGGAGCCCGACGCCCTCGCCGTCGATTGCCGCGCCGCCAATCGGGTGCGTCGAAAACGTGAACTGTTTGCCGGAATGCTCCGCGACGTTTTTCAGGATGCGGACGGCTTCCTGGGTGACCTCCGGGCCAATGCCGTCACCGGGAAGCAGGGCAATCTTCAATGGCATGCCGCGTCTCCTCGTCCGGCCGCGGCCGCCGCGCCCACTGCCAACGGCGCCAGCTCGTCGCGGATGATCGCCGCCAGCTGATCGTCGTCCACGGTCTTGGTGCGATCGGCCAGCGCCGTCACCTTCGTGTAGAGGCGTTCGAGCTCGGGCTGCCGCAGGCGGTGCCCGAGGGCGCGGCAGCGCGCATCAAGGCCGCGCATGCCGGAATGCTTGCCGAGCACCAGCTTCGTGCCCGGGGCGCCGACCGATTCCGGCCGCATGATTTCGTAAGTCAGTTCGTGCTTGAGCATCCCGTCCTGGTGAATGCCGGCTTCGTGCGCAAAGGCGTTCGCCCCGACGATGGCCTTATTGGGGGGAACCGCGACGCCGACGATCGCCGACAGCGTGTTGCTGGTCGGCACGAGCGCGGGGGTGTGAATCCCGGTGCGATGCGGCAGCGCATCGGCGCGCACTTCAAGCGCCATCACAATCTCCTCGAGCGACGCGTTGCCGGCGCGCTCGCCGATGCCGTTGATCGTGCACTCGACCTGGCGGGCACCCGCCTGCACCGCCGCCAGTGAATTCGCCACCGCCATGCCGAGGTCGTTGTGGCAATGCGCGGAGAGGACGGCGCCGTTGCCGATGCGGCGCCCGACGGCGCTGAACATCCGCTCGATGTCGGCCGGCAGCGCGTAGCCCACCGTGTCGGGAAGATTGATGGTCGTGGCCCCGGCGTTCACGGCCGCTTCGGCGATGGCGCAGAGGAAATCCAGATCCGAGCGGGTCGCGTCCTCGGCCGAAAACTCCACGTCGTCGCAATAGCCGCGCGCGTAGGTCACGGCCGACGCCACCTGCTGCAGGCATTGCTCGCGCGTGATGCGGAGTTTGTGTTCGAGATGGATGTCGGAGGTCGCCAGAAAGACGTGGATCCGCGGGCGCGCCGCCAGGGCCAGCGCCGCCCAGGCCCGATCGATGTCCGCCGGAATCGCCCGCGCGAGACCGGCGATGATCGGCCGCCGGACTGCGCCGGCAATGGTGCGCACCGCCTCGAAGTCCCCGTCCGACGAGATCGGGAAGCCGGCTTCGATGATGTCCACGCCGAGGCGATCGAGCTGCTGCGCCAGGCGCAGCTTCTCCGCGGCGGTCATGCTGAAGCCGGGAGCCTGCTCGCCGTCGCGAAGCGTGGTGTCGAACACCTGAATGCGCGAAGTGGTCGCCATGGTGATCCAGTGTCGGGCTGGCGACCTAATAAGTCAAAATAATAATATCTATGGAGGAGTGTGCACTCGCTTATAGTATGAATTCCGATGGAACTGTTCCAGCTCGAAGCGTTCCTGGCCGTCGTGCGGGAAGGAAGCTTTTCAGCAGCCGCGAAGGCACTGTACCGGACTCAACCTGCCATCAGTCAGACCATCAAGAAACTCGAGGATGAGATTGGCCGGCCCCTCTTTGACCGCTCGAGCCGGCGCGGTGTGCTCACCGATGCCGGGCGCGTGCTGGCCGACCACGCCGAACGCCTGGTGAACCTGCGCCAGCGCGCCATGGCGGCACTCGACGACGTGCGGCAGCTGCGCACGGGCCGCCTGACGATGGCCGCGAATGAGTTGACCTGTTTGTATCTGTTGCCGATTCTGCACGAGTACCGGCGGCTCTATCCCGAGGTGCATATCACGGTGCAGCGGGCGCTTGGCAGCCGGGTGCCGGCGCAGGTGCTGGACTACGGCGCGGATTTCGGGGTGATTACGTTCCGGCCTGATACGTCGGCGCTGAACTCGATCGTCGTGTATCACGACGAGCTCGCGTTCGTGGTGCCGCCGTCGCATCCGCTGGCGCGGCGATCAAGAGTCTCGATCAGCGAACTGGCGCGGGAGTCGTTCGTCGCACATCACGTGTCCTCGCCGTACCGGCAGAAAGTAATCGAGACCTTTCGCAAGCGGCGCGTCGAACTGCGGATGCCGGTCGAGATGCCGACGATCGACGCGATCAAAAAGTTCGTGGCGATGGGAAACGGCGTGGCCTTGCTGCCGGCGATTACTGTTGAAAAAGAGTTGGCGCATAAAGAGCTCGTCCGGGTCCAGGTGCCTGAATTGGCGTTCGATCGCAAGTTGCGGTTGATTCATCGGCGCGAGGGCACCTTGTCGCACGCGGCCGAAGCGCTGCTGACCGTGGTCGAGGCCCAGAGCGCGTTGCGCCGCGGCCGCTTTGCCTTCGCGGCTGAGCGTTGATTAACGTTCCTTGTCCCTCTTGATGCCCCACGCTGATTGCGGCACGGTGATGCTCGTGTGGCAGTCCACGCACACACACACCTTCTGGTGCACGCGCGTATAGACCGCCTCCATCGTTCCGTCACAGATGGGGCAGATCTCGATGACCTCGCAGGGGCCCGAATTGATCGGGTCGTTTGGATCAGCAGCGCGAAGTGCCATAAGGAACCTCGATGCAGGGGTTGGGTAACGTCGAACCGAAACTGGTCGTCGATTTCGCGTAAACCCACATGCTGCCGGGTGTCAGAGCAAGGGGTTTGCCAGCAGTTAGCCCGCTATTCCTGATTTCGCCACTTTTTTTCGCGCTTGAGCTTGACCTCCGCTTGGCTTGCAACCGTAGCTCACGCTGGAGGAATGCAAGCGTGAGCGGAGGTTGGTGCGGAAGAGAGGACTCGAACCTCCACCCGGTTGCCCGGACTAGCTCCTGAGGCTAGCGCGTCTGCCAATTCCGCCACTCCCGCACGGAGGGGTCTCTTACAGGACAGAACCCTAATTATAGCCCAGGGTAATGCCCGGCTTCGATCTTGCTACGGGCCTTGCATGAAAGCTGAGTCGCGCAAGCATGGGGAGAAATCCGGCAAGAAACAAGCGTAAGTGGCCGCCTCGCGTGGCGGTCGCGCTCTTCATTGTCGCCGCGCTGCTGTTCATCGCGCAAGACCAGGACACGCTGCGCGTCGAGAGTCCGGTCGACGCCTCCGATCCACCCTTTGCCGACTATGTGGCCTCGCTCGTGGGCGCCGCGGTGGCGCCCGGCGACGCCTACACCGTGCTTCGCAACGGCGAGGCGTTTCCACCGATGCTCGAGGCCATCGAGCAGGCCAAGTCCCGGATCAACTTCGAAACCTACGTCTTCAAGGATGAAACGATCGGCGAGCGCTTTCTGCAGGCGCTCGAGCGCGCCGGGCAGCGAGGCGTCACGGTGCGGATCATCCTCGATCCGATCGGATCGGTGCTCAAGCCGGAGAATCGTGAGCGCCTCGAAAAGGCCCAGGCCTCGACGAAACTCGATGCCGCGACCTGGCAGGATCAGCGCTCGATGATCGGCAAAGCCCAGGAGCGCTTCTGGAGCTTCTTCGGCGAAATCTTCTAGCCGATCTGCAGTCTGAAATCCGCAATCCGCAATCGTTAAACCTGGTCCTGGACGAACGACGCGAGCGCCTCGGCCGTCTTCAGCGGCAGGCCGCGCTTCTTCCACCCAGCCAGCGTGATGACCTCGCAGACAGCGACGTCGCGCTCGTAGGTCGCCGTCAGCTCGGCGGCCACGCCTTCGTCGCAGACGCACACGTTGTTCTCTTCATTGTGCGAGAACGATCGGTTGTCGAAGTTAGTGGTGCCAACGGTCGACCACAGGCCGTCCACGACCATGATCTTGTGATGCATCATCGTCCGGTTGTACTCGAACACCTGGACGCCGGCCTTCAACAACGCGCCATAGAGCCGGAGGCTGTTGAGCCGGGTGACCATGGTGTCGTTGCTCGATCCGGCGACCATCACGCGCACGCGCACGCCTCGCTTGACCGCATCGCGGAACAGGTCGATCGACACGTGATCGGGCACGAAGTACGGATTGGCAATGTCGATCGTCTTCCTGGCCGCGGAAATGGCGAGGACGTACATCACGCGAACCGACGACGCGCCGGTCTCCGGTGAGCTCATGATGGTCTGGAGCGCCAGCGGACCCACTGCCGTCAAGGTTGGGTAGAAGTCCGGACCGGTGACGAGCTCGCCGGTGCACTCCAGCCAGTTGTGCGCAAAACCACTCTGCAGCGGCCGCACCGCAGGGCCCTCGATGCGAATCTGCATATCACGCCAGTGTTCGCCGTCCTGGGCGTCGCCAGTCCAGTGGTCGGCGATGCCGGCGCCGCCCGTGTAGCCGATGCAGCCGTCGACGATCAGCGACTTGCGGTGGGTGCGGTTGTTGATGCGGCGCAGCCGCGTGATGCGAATCGGGTTGTACCACGCGAGGTGGCACCTGCCGTCTGCCAGGATCTTGATGATTTCGTTGCCGATGCTCTGGGAGCCGACGGCGTCGAGCAGCAGCTTGACCTTGAGGCCGCGCTGCGCTGCGGCCGCGAACGCCTTGGCGAACGTGATGCCGACTTCTCCCGCCCAATAAATGTAAGCCTCGACGGTGATCGAACGCTCGGCCTGCTCGATGTCCTGCAGCATCGCCGGGTAGAAACGGTCGCCGTTATTCAGCAGCTTGAGCGTGTTGCCCGGCAAAAATGGGATGTCCGCCGAGCCCGCCATGGTGTCGAGAAAATCCTGCGAGCCGACTTCGATGCCGTGGTCCAGCCCGTACTGCGGTGGAGACTCCTGCGGCGTCGACAGCGAGCACATCCCGGACCACAGCCCGGTGCCAAGCGCCCACCACCAGGCATGTTGATCGATGTAGTAAATGCAGAGGATCGCCCACGGCCACCACGACCAGATCAGGCGACGGACGCGGGTCCACGCGGTGGCGATGCCCTTGGGCCGCGTCAGGCGCGCATCCGGCGCGGGGTGGTAACTGCGGCGGCGGCGGTGCGGCCGCTGGTTCCACAGCCCTGGGTGGCTCCGAGGATGCGGCGGGCGACGTGTCACGGGCGTGGCGTGCTGCGGTCGTGGCGAATGATCTGGACGGCGAGATAGGTCGCGCCCGCGAAGGCCAGCGCCAGGAGCAGCATGGCAACCCCGGGATAGCCGAGGATGCGGAAGCTGGTTTCAATCCGCATGATCATCGCCGACGCCATGATCATGGCGGCAAGGATCAAGCCCAGCGTGATGCGATTGGCCACCTTCTGCAGGCCGTCGATGATCGCGCCGTCGTCGATCACCTCGACCTTCATCTTCAGCTCGCTCGCCGCGAGCGCATCGAGCACCCGGTTCACGCGTCCCGGCAGCTTCTCGGCGAATTCCTTCACTTCGACCGGCAGCAGATCGGCGCGCGTCGACAGGAGCTGTCCGAGCTTGACGAACGTGGGCGCGAGCGACTCGAGGTCGCGCGCCAGGTTTTCGGCGTCAGCGGGCTCGGGGTCGGAGGCGCGGCCATATTTCAGGAAGAGCGACCCGACGGCGGCGTAACGGCTCAACTTCGGTGGTAGTACGGTCACTACCGAGGCCGTTGCAACTGTTATTCCCACGGCGGTCCGAACCAAACGGTTGCGGCAGACCTCGGCGCTGCCAAACATGGGTAAGGCCGTGCCCAGACGGCTTGAAG
>CAZEMI010000194.1:0-20755 GCA_964513235.1 uncultured Acidobacterium sp. | reverse complement strand
AGGTGGCGAACGGGGTCAACATCCGCGTCGTCCCCGGGATTGAGATCACCGCCGTGGACGATGGCCGGGATGTGCACATGCTCGGCTACTTTTTCGATCCATTGAGCACGACGCTGGCAACAGTTCTCGAACGACAGCGGGCGTTGCGCGTGGCCCGCGTCCGGGAGATCGGCGAGAAGCTGGCGGCGCTCGGCATGCCGATCGACGTCGAGTCGGTGCTACTGGCGGCCGCGGCGCGCCCGGGCTCTTCCGTGGGACGGCCGCAGGTGGCGCGGGAGCTGGTGCAGGCAGGATATGTGACGTCAGTGCAGGACGCATTCGACAAGTGGCTCGCCACGGGCCGGCCCGCCTTCATGCCGCGCACCGGCCCAAGCCCCACCGCGATCGTGGACACCATTCACGAGGCGGGCGGCGTGGCGTCGATCGCCCATCCGGCCGTGACCAAACGCGACGAATTGATCGCGCCGCTCGTGGCACACGGCATGGACGCCATCGAGGTGTATCACTCGGATCATTCGCCCGACGCCGTGCAGTTGTACAAAGGAATGGCGAAGCGACTTGGCGCCCTGGTGAGCGGCGGATCCGATTTTCATGGTGATGATCCCGCCTCCACCTCCACGCTCAACCCGGCGCGAACGCGACGCAGCATCCTGGGCGTAGTGTGCCTGCCGACGGACGCATTTGAGGCGTTGTCCGCCTCCGCCCGCCACAGGCAATTCTTGTCCCGGGCTTCGGCGGATCGCACACGGGATCACACGTGAGCGAACCGCTGCTCGAGATCACCGGCCTCGAGAAGGACTATCACACGCTGAGGCCGTTGCGCGTTCTCCGGCTGACCGTTCTGCCTGGTGACGTGTTTTCCATTTCGGGTATCGACATGCTCGGCGCTGAAACGTTTGTTCATCTCGTGACCGGCGCGACGCTGCCCGACGCCGGCGACGTGTCGCTGTTCGGCCGCAACACCCGCGGCATCACCGACGGCGAGGCGTGGCTGAAATCACTCGACGGCGTCGGCATGATCACCGCGCGCGGCATCCTGATTGAGGCGTTTTCCGTGCTGCAGAACATCGCGTTGTCGCTGACGCTCGCTGTCGATCCGATCGATCCTCGGGTGATTCCGCCAGCGGGAGCGCTCGCCAGAGACGTCGGGATTGCCGCGAACCTGTTCGACATGGCCGTCGGCAAGGTGTCGCCGGACATCAAGATGCGCGTGCATCTCGCGCGCGCGCTCGCGCTTGGTCCGAAGCTGTTGATCGCCGAGCACCCGTCGGCGGTGTTGTCACGCGAGAGCGTGGCCGGGTTTGGCGCCGACCTCGGCCGCGTGGCGAGGACCCGCGGCCTCGGACTGATCGCGATTACGGCCGACGATTCGCTGGCCAAGGCCGTCGGTGGCACCCGGCTCGAATTGGTAGCGGCCACCGGCGAGCTGCGGACGCTGAGCCGCATTCGAAGGTTGTTCGGCGGGAAATAGCGAATAACGAATGACGAATAACGAATGAAGAATTCAGACACCAAGCCGGCGCTGATTCTGTTCGACATCGACGGCACCTTGCTGTTGAGCGGGCGCGCCGGGCTCCGCGCGATGACGCGCGCCTTCGAGCAGACATTCGGGATCACCGATGGTTTCAAGGGCGAATCCTTCGGCGGGCGTACCGACTCGTACCTGGTCTCAAAAGCGTTGACCGGGGCCGGACTGCCCGACAACGAGGAGAACCATCATCGCTTTCGCGACACCTACCTGCCGCTGCTGGCCGAGGAGATTCTGCATCCCGGCCAGGGCCACAAGGGGTTGATGCCGGGCGCGCGCGAGCTGCTCGAAGCGCTCGACGCATGCGACCACCTGCACCTGGCGCTGCTGACGGGCAACTATCGCGAAGCCGCCGAGATCAAGCTGCAGCATTTCGAGATCTGGGATTTCTTCGAATGGGGCGCGTTCAGCGACGACTCGGCGGACCGCAATGCGCTGGTGCCGATCGCACGGTCGCGGGCGGAAACGTATGACATTCCGGCCGAGGCCATCGAGCGGGTGATCGTGATCGGCGACACGCCGCACGACATCGAATGCGCGCGCGTCTCGGGCGCCAGCTGCATCGCGGTGGCGACGGGCGGCTTTTCGATGGAGCAGTTGAAGGAGGCCGGCGCCGACGAGGTGCTGCCGGATCTGTCGGATACCGAGCGGGTGGTCTCGCTATTGTTGTAGATGTGGTCCGCCTTCGCGGCTTCGCCGCTATGGCGGACGCCAACCTTGATGGCTTGCCAACCGAAGCTCGCGCAAGCGAGCGAAGGTTGGCGGAAGCGCCTGGGAGTCGAACCCAGCCTGCCCCGCAAGGAGGCAGCGACCGATTTTGAAGACCGGGAGGGCCACCGGGCCCCGTTCACTTCCGATCCGATCTTATCTCAGGCGCACCTTCCCTTGGCAACGGGCACGAGGCACCTAATCAGCAATGCCGATCCAGTAGCCGAGCAGTCGCTGCGTCTCGAATAGCGTAAACCGAAGCGTGCTGCGGTTGGCCCACCAGCGATCGACATCCGAGCGATCGTAACGGCTCGGGCGGACCACGATACTCACGCCGGCGGGATTCATCTTCCGATTCATCACCAGCCGCGCACGGCGGGTGTGCTGCTTCGAGGTGACGATGATGACGCGGGAGAATTTTTCGCGCGTGACCAGCGCCAGCACATGGTCGGCCTCATCGGCGGTGCTGTTGGCTTGAGCCAGGATGTCAATCGCCTCGCGGGGTACACCAAGGCGGCCCATGACCTCGATCTGCAGATCCACCTCGCGGGTGTACGGGAAGTTGCGCTCGACCAGGATCGCCTCGCCCCAGTCGCCGATCTCCTGGAACAGGTAGATGCGCGGCACCCAGCCTTCCTTGTAGAGCTCGACCGCTTCCATCGGCCGCTCGTACCTCGTCCCGCCGAGCACGATCGCCGCGTCGGCTTTCTGGAGGGGATCGGCGACGACCAGCCAGGCGCCAAGGCGCGGGACCGCGAGGGCGCTGATGAAGAGAAACGGCGCGAGGAGGAGGGAAGCGCGGATGAGGAAACGTTTCAACTCGACGAACTCCGGCCCCGCAATCTCACCCCATCGCGCAACGTCCGCGCGGCGGGAGCCCAGAGAAGAGGGCCGGAAAAGGAAGCTAGTTCAATACAACATTCAATACAAGAATTACCCTTCAATCAGTCGCACGTCTCCAGCCCGAGGACCCTTTTGAGATTCCTCGATGGCGAACTCGACGCGTTGGCCTTCCCGAAGCAGCTCGAACACCGCGCCCCGCACTGAGCTGCGATGAAAGAAATGCTCCAGGCCGGATTCATCACGGATGAAGCCGAAGCCCTTGTCGATTAGGAGCCGTGCGATCGTCCCGGTCGGCATAACCTGTCCTCCGATTAACCGAGACCCGAAAGGAGCCGCCGACTAAACTGAGGGCACGATAGGGGTCGCGGAAAGCGCGGTCAGTGTAGGCAGGTCAACAATGGGAAGTCAAGTATACGAACCGGCGCCGCGCGGCGTTTACCGAGCTCAGGCGTTTGGGGCGCCCCCCGGCATTTTCTTCAGGAAATTCGCGTGATCCGGGGCATCGTGCTTGCGGCCGGCGCGTCGACGCGGATGGGGCAGGCCAAGGCGGCCCTGCCGTTCGGTCAAACGGGAGAAACCGTGCTTTCCCGAGTGGTCCGCACCCTCCTTCATGGCGGGGTTCCGGACGTGATCGTGGTGGCCGGAGCCCACATCGACGCCGTCCGCATGGCAATGCCGTCGCACGAGCCGCGAGCCCGCGTGATCGAGCACGTGGGCTGGCCGCAGGGGCAGTTGTCGTCGTTGTTGAAGGGGCTCGAGGCGATCGACGACCCGCTGCTCGAGGCCGCGGTGGTGACGCTCGTCGACGTGCCGCTGGTGCTGCCGTCAACGGTGGCCGCCGTGATCGCGGCATGGCGGCAGAGCGGCGCGCCAATCGTGCGGCCTTCGGCGCGTGCACAGGGTGCGCAGGGTGCACAGGGTGCTGAGGATACTGTTCGCCATGGTCATCCGGTGGTCTTCGACCGATCGGTGTTTGCGGACTTGCGCGCGGCGGATCTCGACGCCGGCGCGAAAACGGTCTTCGCGAAGCATCAGGAGCGGGTGGTGAATGTGGAAGTGCAAGACCCTGGCGCGTTCGAGGACATCGACACACCGCAGCAATATGTCGATCTCAGATCTCAGATGTCGGATTGATGATCAATTGCCGATGGCAGATGGTGTGAAGTTAATCGCACGATCGACCATCTGAAATTGATCAGCAATCCGAGATCCGAGATCTGAAATCGACAGCGTCAGGCTGTACAGACCGGTTGTATCCCCTGACCGAGAATCTGCTGGAACACCCGCGTGGTGGCGTCGCCGTGGTTGCAGCCGTTCAGCCGATAGCGGAAATATTCGAGTACCCACACGACGGCGCCCTCGTCGTCCACGGATGACATTACTGGCGACCGGGCGAAGCTGTCGCGGTACTTCGCGTTCAACGCGATCATGAACTCCAGACCCTCGTTGCGCGGGGGAAAGGGAATCGCGCCCGCAGGCGTCAGCTCGCACACGCCCATCGTCGTTCCGCTGTCGATGGTCCAGAACACTCGCGCCTGTGCCGTCCTGTGATCACAGAGTCCGACGCGATAGCGCGCGTACTCGGACAGCCACACGACCGCGCCTTCCGGATCGACGAACGTCGTCACCAGTGCGGCGCCAAGCCGATCGCGATAGAGCGTGTTCAACTGCGCGTAGAAATCGTTCGGCTCGTTCCGCGGCGGAAAGCTGATATTCGGGGTCGTGACAGCGCCTGTGCTGTACATCGACCGGGCGCCGGCGAGGTCGTCCTCCGTCAACGCATCGCGACTGATGATCGAGTTCATCAGCGCCTCGACCCGCTGCCCGTGGTCGTCTGGGTGGTCGAGACCGAGCACGTGACCGAGCTCGTGGAGCGCCACCCGCACAATGTCCCAGGTCTCGCGGCCACTCACGGTTCGCGCCGGCCCGCGATAGGAATTCCACTGGAACGCGGTGTTGAACACGACGTCGGCCTCAACGCGTTCCGACGGATTAGTTGTGCTAAACCAGCGCGTCGTCACCGCCAGCTCGCCGGGTCGAAAGGGTAGGCCGTAGTGGTTGCTGTCGAAGAAGACGTGATTGATCAGATCCCCGTCGCCTTTTGGCACGCTGGAACCGGCGACCGGCGAGAACTTCACGAAGTCGATCTCGGAATTCCAGGTGTTGATCGCGTCGATCACGGCGGCGTCGAAGCTCGGGCGGCCATCGAGCAGCGCCGGGCCGGTCCCGAGCTGCAGGTGCATCGTCACGACGCCGAAGTCCCACTTCTGCGGAAGCAGCACGAACGCGCGCGCTGGTTCGGAGGAATGGCCGGCCAACAGCAGGACGGCGACGAGTCCGAGGACGGCGCGGCGCCGGATACTCATCGCGCCTTCGCCGCGCCGGTTAGCGATTTCACGGCTGATGCGAGATCGGCCAACCGCATCGGCGTGATCGACAACATGTAACTTGGCCGGTTCGGCCCGATTTCGTTGATGCCGCCCAGCGAGCGGCCGTCGTGGCTGCGCACGCGATCCACGCCGGTGTGGTCGCGCTCGATGCGCAGGCGGCCGTGCATGAAACCGACGAGCGGGCTGATGCCGCGCTGGCCGTGCGCGAACAACACACTGCGCTGCCCGAGGCGGAAGGTCGGCATGCCGACCACTTCCATCGTCATCTCGCCGATCGTGCCGCCGAGGAACTCGAGCCGCGTCACCGGTCCGGACGTGCCTTTCCAGACGTCCTCGACACGGAAGGTGACCAGCGTCTTGATCGCGCGGCCCTGCGGCGTGCTGACCCAGATGGCGTCGTGGCCGATCACTTCGCCGACCAAAATCGTGTTCGCGCCCGATACCAGCGCGTCAAATGACGGGGGAATGACCGTCGTCGAGCTCGCGACACCGGCAAAGAGCAGCGTACAGAACAATGACAGCGGAAAAAGTCGCCGCATTTATGAAGCCTCCTCTGAAGAGAGGAACTAAGAATAGTGCAGAACCGCCGCCGAGGGAATCACTCTTAAGAGGGGCCGGCCCGAATGGGCCGGCCCTCGACTGCGCTAGCCGACCGTGAAGGGAATGGATGCGCGGGTGGTGCCCCAATCGATATGGAGGGTGCCGCCGGCCTGCGTGTCGTCCACGGCAATGGTCAACTGTTCCGCGGCTTTCGGCGCCTTGCCGACCGTCATCGGCGCGCGGCCCAGGTCTTCGCCCTTCGGATAGGGCACGCCCCACTGACCGGTCTTCTTGCTGACGATCAGATGCCAGGTGCCGCCGGTGGGAATGGTGTAGAGGGTATAGGTGCCGGCCGGCAGCGACAGGTTGCCGAACTTCAGCGCGCGGCTCGTGGTGAGCGTGGTGGCTTCGTCGGCGCCGGTGCGCCACTCGCGGCCCTCGTAGGGGTCCACGTCCTTGCCCGGCGTGCGGCCCTTGAGGAACGGACGGCCGTACTCGACCGAGAGGTCGGCGCCGTCGACGGTCCATTCAGTTTTCACGTGCGGGCTGCCGGCGGCGCCGGGATGTACCTGCGTGGTCTTCTGCGCGTGCAGGGCAGTACCAAACGACAATGTCGTTGCGGCGAGCGCAACGGCCAGAACCGATCGCGTCATCTTCAGTCTCCTTTGTAAGGCACAGGTGGCCTCGCGTTATCAGCCGGCCATCGTAGCGCGATGTGGCGGCTGCTCACATTCGATACTTTCGAACCTATCGTGCGGTTTACTCGATGATTGCTCAGCTGAGATCGTACGCCGCAATGGTCGCGCGATCGCGCACATAGAGGGTCTTGCCGACCAGCGTCGGCGGTGTCCAGGCGCGGTTCTCGAGGATCTGCGCCCGAGCCAACACCTTCATCCCCTGCGGTGACATGGTGGTGATCGCCAGCGTGCCGTCCTCGTCCAGCAGAATCACCTTGCCGTCGGCGTGCAGCAGCTGCGCCCGCGCGAACGTGCGGTCCTGCCAATGAATGGCGCCGGTCCTGGTACTCACCGCGGTGAGAAACGCCGGGCCAAAATCGCCGCTCGACATGTAGGCGGTATCGCCGAGGCGGATGATGGTGCCGATGTGTACGCGCACGCGATTCACCGCCCATCGTTCGGCGACGGTGGTCTTGCCACTGGCCTGGCGCAGCTCGAGCGCGCGGCTGCCGGTGCCGTACGCGGACGAGAACAGCAGCAGGTGATCGGCGGGCGACCACACCGGGGTGCTGATGTTGAGGCCCCAGTCCGTCTTATGCGGATGCGACCAGAGCGCGCGGCCGTTTGCGGGAGCCACGCCCGCGATGCGATCGCCGCCGAACACCACGAGTTGTGGCTGGCCATCGACGGTGATCAGCATCGGCGACGCGGGCGAATATTCGACGTCGCCGGCCTTCCAGAGCAGGGCACCCGTGTCGGGGTTGAACGCGCCAATCGCCTGGCCCCGGCCGCCAATCGCGACGATGATCGTGTTGTTGAAGAGGAGCGGGCTGTTGGCCATGCCGCGATCGATCTCGGGCGCCGCGTACTCTTTCATGAAGTCGCGCGACCAGAGCACCTTGCCCGATTGCTTGTCGAGGGCGAAGAACTCACGCCGCGAACCCACGACGAAGAGTCGATTGCCGACGATGAGCGGCGTGGCATGCGGTCCCGCGCCTTCGGTGTAGTTGATGCCCGCGGTGGGCGACGCGTACTTGTGCTCCCAGATCGTCTTGCCAGTGGCGGCATCGAGTGCCGCCACCACTTCTTCCTGCGCGAATCGGCCGCGGGCAGGGCCGGCGGGGCGGTACATCGAATACAGGCGGCCGCCTTCCGCGAGCACCATGGAATGGCCCTCGCCGAACGCGCGCGACCACAGCCGCTTGGGACCGGTGGTCGGCCAGGTCGCGGCCAGTCCCGTCGACGGTGACATGAAGTCACGCGTCGGGCCGCCCCACTGGGTCCACGAAGGCGGTGGAGCCTGGGCGACGACGAGCGATCCGGCGCCGCCCACGGCCGCGATTGCGAGACAGTAACGAACGAGGTCGATCCGCATGCTCCCTTAGACGCCGAATTCTACGCGGGGTCTGCACGCGGCCCCACTTTTCGTCACATCGACAATTCCCAGCCACGTCCGGGTGCGCAGCATTTGCTCCACTCGTCCCAGCGTGTGATGTAATCCGTGTCGCCACAAACGGGCGACTCACCGCGCCGGAGACAGGGAGCCCTCAGTCGAAGGGAGCGTTTCCGTCGCGAATCGCTAGTCGTGCCGGAGCGCCGACAGCGGATTGGTCGCCGTTGCCCGCCGGAGCGGAACGAAGCACGCGACGATGACCAGCACCGTGATGCACGCGGCGATCTTCAGCAGCGTGGGTGGCGCGCTGGCGTAGACGCCGGCGAGTCCCGACGAGAATGCCCCGTCCCACGCCATCGCGCCGGCCGTGCCGAGTAACAACCCGGCCAGCAACGGCAGACGCATGCCGGCGATGATCATCCTCGCGATCTGCAGCGATCTGGCGCCGAGCGCCATGCGCAGGCCGATCTCGCGCGTCTTGAGCGTCACGCGCTGCGCGGTCACGGCATAGAGTCCGACCATCGCCAGCAGCAGACTCATGTACGTCACCGTGTCGGCCAGCACCGCGGACGTGTGGCGGGTCCACTGGCCTTCGCGCACCACCTGCTTCAGCGTCCGCATGCGATAGAGCGCCACGTTCGGATCGACCGTTTGCGCCTCGGCGCGCAGCAGGCTCGCCGCCGCTTCAGGATCGAGCCGATGCCGAACCATGACCGTCGATGTCACCGGCGCGCCAACGGCAATCGGCACGTAGACGATTGGCCGTTGCTGAGCCCTGCCGTCGAAGGCCTGTTGGCGAATCGCCGGCGCCACGCCGACAATCGTCAGCCAGTGCGGCGGCGTCGTCGCGGGCGCGCTGGCAGGCGTCACCGCGATTTGCGCGTCCATGGGATCGTCGCCGTTCAGGAACACCCCGGCAAAGCGTTCACTGACGATCGCAACGTCGGAGCCCGGTGTGCCGTCCATGGTGGTGAAGTCGCGGCCGCGCTGCAGCGCGATCGCCATCGTGTCGAAATAGCGGGGCGCCACGTCGATGGTCAATACCGCCGGGGCCGGCGTGCCCGCCGGCTGTTCCTGCCCGAGGATCTGCAGCCGGCGCGGCGAACCGCTTTCACCCGGCAGAATCGTGGCGCGCGAGGTCGTGACGATCGACGCCAGGCCCTCCATACGCTGGTCGAGATTGGTGAAGAATTGCTGGCGGCGGTCCGCGGTCGGGTACGCGGCGGCAGGGAGGGTGATGGTCGCCGTCAAGACTTCGGTGGTGTTGACATTGGCGTCGGTCGGCAGCGGCCGGTGGGCGATGTACGACGCGACCGCGACTTGCGCGATGAGGATCATCGCGAGCGCCAGCTCCACGCTCAGAAATGCGCCGGTCAGCACGCCCATGCCCGCGCCGGTGTTGGCGCGGCCGCCGTCCTTGAGCGTCCGGTTGATATCGGTCCGCGACGCGTGAATGGCGGGGATCAACCCGAACACGACGACGGTCGCCAGTGAAATCGCGACCAGCCCGGCGAACACCGCCCGATCCATCGAGTAATCGGTCCAGTACGGAAGGATGCCTTCGGGGATCCCTGACTGCACTGCGCGGACGCCGGCGACGGAGATGACTGCGCCGGCCACCGCCGCGGCACCGGCAATCACCAGCGCCTCGATCAGCAGTTGACCGACGATGCGAGTGCGGCTGGCGCCGAGCGAGGTGCGGATGGCAATTTCGGGCGCGCGGTGGAGCGCGCGCGCCATCATCAGGTTCGCCGCGTTGGCACACGCGACGAGGATGACGATGATGCCGGCCATGATGAACTGCATCCATCCGTCGAGATTCCCGAGCAGACGCTCGTTGAGGGGCACGAGCCTGGCGCGTACGCCGCGGTTGGTCTCGGGATGCGCGGCCTCGAAGTCGCCGAAGATGGTTTCTACTTCGCTGCGCGCGGCGGCCTCGCTGATGCCATCGCGCCGCCGGCCGATGACGTTCAGCGGGCGCGCCGAACGATCCGGCTTCAGATCGGGAAACTGGCCGAGCGGCAGCCAGACGCTCGCCGTGCTCGGGAAGCCGGAGCGCTCGGGAATGATTCCAACCACCGTGGCTGGTGATCCGTTGACGAGCACCGAGCGGCCCAGAATCTGCGGGTCGCCGCTGTAGCGCTGCCGCCACACGTCGCTGCCGAGCAGGACAATCGGCTCGCCGCCGGGACGATCGTCGTCGGGGGCTGGCAGGCGCCCCAGCGATGGCAACAGGCCCAGTAGCGGAAAGGCATTCGCGGTGACATAGACCGAGTTGAACCGGTCCGGGGCGCGCCCCTCATCGCCCACGGTCGCCACGCCGTTCACGTAGGCGGCGAAGCCGCTGAAGCTGGTTTGTGCCGCTCGCAAGTCCTCGAACTCCGGCAGCGACACCAGGCGATTGGCGCCGCGATCGTCGAACGTTGAAATGAACATCACCCGCTCGACGTCCTCGATGGCGACGCCGCGGAACTTGTGCGCGTAGACCAGCGTGAAGAACATGTTGTTGACACCAAGGCCGACGCCGAGCACCAGGATCGCGGTGAGTGCGAAGCCGCGATCGCGGATCAGCACTCGCACCGCGAACCGCGCATCCTGGATCAAGGTCTCGATCATGGGCAGTCCTCGCTGTTCTCTGTGCATCATCCTGACGCGATCGACGCCGCCGAACCGCCGACGCGCCGCCAATCGCGCGTCGGTGTCGGACATGCCGGCGCGCTTCAAGTCCTCGACCAGCAAGTCGAGGTGGTGCGCAATCTCGTCCGACAGGCGCGCTTCGCGCGAGCGGCGGGTGACGAGCTCGGCCAGGCGTGAGAGCAACGTGCGCATGTTGGTCTCCCTGCATTGTCGATTGTCAATCGACCGATTTCGAGACTGTTGGGTGACTGCCGATCGCCAGATTTGGAGACTCGATTTGGAAATGGCCAATCGGCCAATCGGACAATAGACAACTCGGCAATCGAGTCACCCAATCCTCAAATCGCCAATCACTCGACAGTCGGTCGATCGGTCAATCATCAATCGTCAATACCATTTGGTGATCTATTCCTCCCGCAGTGCCGTGAGCGGATCGAGGGCGAGCGATCGGCGCACCGGACCCGCACAGGAGATGAGCGCAATCATCGCCAGCAGCCCGACGATGGCGATCATGAGCACAGGTTCAGCCGGCGAGACTCCGAGCACGAGCGACGACACCAGCGGCCCGGTGCCTGCCGACAACACGGCGCCGAGCGCAAGACCGATGGCGAGAATCACGAACACGCGTGACAGCAGGGCGTGAATCACCTGGCCGCGATCGGCGCCGAGCGCCACCCGGATACCGATCTCACGCTGGCGCCTGACCACCGCGTACGCGAGCATCGCGTGCAGTCCCGAGAGCAGCAGCCCGCTCGCGATCAATCCCAGCAGGCCGAGCGCCGCCACCGCGACGCGATACGGGAGCAAGGGCAACGCGGTGAGTTGTTCCCCCGTCGCCGACGACCGGATAGGCAGGCTGGGATCGACGCGGTGGATTACCTGACGCAGATCCTCCGTTCTCACGACGCCGGCCGGCGCCGCGCGGACGATCAACATCGACGAGGTTGAGTAGTGTTGCGACAGCGGCCAGAAGATGGCGCCACGGCGAGACTCGGAGAGGGTCGTGTACTTGCCTTCTTCGACGACACCAATGACCTGCATCGGTGTACCGCCGCGGCCGCTGCGCAGCTGCTTGCCGATGGCGTCGCCATTGAACAGGCGATCGGCGACGGCGCGGTTGACAATCGCCACTGGCGGCGCTGATCGCGTGTCGAATTGGTTGAAGTCGCGGCCCTCGCGCAGCGGAATCTGCAGCGTGGCGAAGTAGTCGGGCGAGACGCTGTAAAACGCCGCCGACATTCCTCGCTCCGGTTCCGCGGCCGGATAGGTGAACAACGTCGTCGACGACTGATTGATGTGCAGCGGCAGCGAATTCGACGTCGTGACGGATACCGCGCCGGGCAGCGAACGAGCCTCCTCGACGATACGGCGCCAGTAAGTCTCGGCTTGTGCTCTCGTGTAGCGCGCGAGTCCCAGCTCGGTGGCGGCCATGACGACGCCGTCCGGGTTCCAGCCGATCGACGCGGTGGCGGCGCGCTGCAGGCCTCGCATCGCGAGGAACGACGCATGCAGAAGCACGACGCACAACGCCACTTGCACGCACACCAGGATCTCGCGTCCCTGCAACCGGCGGCCGCCGAAGCTGACCGCTGGCCCGCTCTTGAGCGAACGATTGAGATCGAGCCTCCACGCGAAGCGCGCGGGCGCGGTGCCGACGACCACCCCGACGGCGAGCGCGGCCATGATGGCGAAGACCAGAATGCGGGCGTCGGCCGTGAAATCGACTTGAAACGGCACCTCGGTGGGTAAGCGCCACGCGCTGACCACGTGCGTGCCGGCAAACGCAATCGCGGCACCACCAATACCGCCGCACAACGCGAGCAACACCGATTCGGTCAACAGTTGTCGGGCGATACGTGACTTGCCGGCGCCGAGCGCCGTGCGCAACGCAATCTCACGCGAGCGATCGTTCCCGCGCGCGAGCAACAGCCCCGCAAGATTCGAGCATCCCGCGAGCATCAGCACCACGCCGAACGCGAACAATCCCCACACGAACATCCGAGCGGGACTGCCGAGGTTGTCGCCGAGCAGCCCCGGCCGCGCCAGCCGGAGTTGCAGCGCGCCGTTGCGGGGATGCTCCTTGCTGAGCTGCGCGACGGCGGCGCCGATCGCGGCCTCGCCTTGTTCGCGTGTGACGCCGCGACGCACCCGTGCCACGACCATCACGTTCTGCGTGGCGCGCGTGTTGAGCCAGCTGCTGCCCAGCTCGATCTCGGCCTGCATCATCATCGGCACCCAGATTTCCGGGCGGAAGAACACCTCGGCGCCGTAGAAGCCGCGCGGTGCGACTCCGGTCACGGTGAACGCGCGGCCGTTGATCGTGATGGTGCCGCCAACGATGTCGGCGCGGCCGCCAAACCGCGATTGCCACGTGTCGTAGGCGAGCACCGCCAGAGGGGCATCGCCAGGCCGTGTGTCGTCCCCCGCCGTGAAGAACCGTCCTGCCGCGGGCGTGACCCCAAGCGCCTCGAAGTAGTTGCCGGTGACGAGATAGCCCCACAGGATGGCAGGCTCCGGCTCGAGCCCGACGTTCATCATCGTGAACCGGTAGCCCGCCAGCGCCTCGACGTCGAGGCGATCGCGAAGGTCGCGGTAGTCCGGGTACGACCACGGAATGGTGCCGTTCTGCATGGCGTAGACACTGTCGGGATCCGCAATCGGCAACGGCTTCAGGACGATGGCGTTGACCGCGGAGAACGCCAGTGTCAGCGCACCGATGCTGAGCGCGAGCGATCCGGCAGCGGTGATGGAGAACAGCGCATTCTTCCGCATCAGGCGGAATGCGAAACGCACGTCCTGCAGCAGCCAGTCGAGCAGCGGGAGGCCGCGCTGATCGCGGTAGCGCTCCTTGATTTGATCGACGCCGCCAAAACTCTTCCGCGCCGCCAGCGTGGCGTCCTCGCGCGACAGTCCCTTCGCCATGTGCTCGTCGATCAGCAGGTCGAGGTGCGCCTGGATCTCGGCGTCGAGCCGCCGTTCGCGGCGCGTGCGGATAAAGAGCTCGAGCAACCTCGACCAGGCGGTGCGTAGCATGGTTAGTCCTGTCTGAGTGCCGCCACAGGGTCGAGCCGCGACGCGCGCCGGGCCGGCAAGACGGCGGCGGCGAGCGCCACGACGATCACGAACGCCGCGATGCCGGCCAGCACGAACGGCTGGTTCGCCTTCACGTCGACGAGCAGGCCCTGCAAGGCGAAGTCGACCGCCACCGCGCCGGCCATGCCGGCGAGCAGTCCCACCGAGGCCTGCGTCAGCGCCTGCTTCAGGAACAGCCACGTCACCTGCGAGCGTTGTGCGCCGAGCGCCATGCGGACGCCGATCTCCTGGGTCCGTTGCGCGGTGGCGTACGCGGTCAGCGAATATAGGCCCAGCGCCGTCAGCATGATCGCCATCACAGCGACGATCGAGAACACCAGGCTGGTGATGCGCTGCGTGAATCGTGAGTAATAGGACACGAGTGCCAGCGAGCGCAGGTTGAACACGGGCAGATCCGGATCGAGGCGCCGCACTTCCTCGCGAACCACCGCCGCGAATTGTTCCGGGTTGCCGCGCACGATCAGCGACGCGTTCGCCGCGAGCTGCGACGTGAAGGGGACGTACACCGTCGGCGTGTGGCCGGCTTGCTGCTGCTGGCGCAGTGGCGGCGCGATGCCGATGATGCGGAACCGCTGCGGCGCGGCGCCTGGCGTGCGCTCGTCGATCAGCACGACGTCCCGGCCGACCGGATCGGCGTCGGGGGAGAACCTGGTGGCGAAGCGTTCGTTCACCAGGGCGACCCGTTCGCGTTCGCCGGCGTCGGCGTGCTCGAGCGCCTGTCCGCGCACCAGCGGCAAGCCCATGGCGTCGAAATACCGCGGTCCGATCGCCACAACCTGCGCTTGCGGAAGCGCCGTCGCTTCGGGAATCGCGCTGGTGTCGATCAGCACACCGCGGCTGTCGCGGCCGTTGAACGGAGGCCCGCCGGCCAGCGCCGCCGATTGCAGCAGCGGCGTGGACGCCAGGCGCGCCTCGAGCGACGTGAAGAATTCGCGCCGGGACCCGGCCGTCGCGTACTTCACCGGCGGCAGCGCCATCCGCAGCTCCCAGAGGCTGTCGAGGTCCACCATCGCATCGGCCTGATAGACGACGTTTGCGCTTCGCACGAGGCCCGATGCCGCAGACAGCAGGACGACGGTGATCGCGAGCTCGGCCACCAGCAGCGTCGCTGACAGACGCCTCGATCGCGGACTCGTCATGCCCGATCGTCCGAATTGATTCAGCACCTCGCTGAGGCTGGTGCGGGACTGTTGCAGGGCCGGCAGCAGGCCGAAGGCGATGCCGGTGGCGACACAGATCGCCATGATGATGCCCGCCAGCGGCAGGTCGAACGAGAAGTGCGTCCAGTAGGGCAGCCCGGCGGCGCTGATCTCGATCGCAAAGGCGCGGACGAATCCGGCGGCGATCGCGACGCCGACGATTCCGGAGAGGAGCGAGATCAACACGCTCTCGACCAGCAGTTGCCGGACCAGGCGCGACCGCCCGGCGCCGAGCGCGGAGCGCATCGACAGCTCGCGGGCGCGCGTCGCCGAGCGCGCCAGCAGCAGGCTGGCCGCATGGCTGCAGGCGATCAGCAGCACGACGGTCACGGCCGCCAGCAGCATCATCGGCACGGGCTGCGTGATCTTGCCGAAGTAGGTCTCGTTGAGCGGCATCACGGTGATACGCCGGGTGCGGTCGCTGTCGGGGATCGTGGTCATGGTGGACACGATCGCGGCGAGCTCGGATTGAGCCTGTTCGCCCGTGACGTCGTGCGCCAGTCGCCCTACCATGCGAACCGGGCGCGACGTGGCCTGGGCGATGGCGGGGAATGCGGCCAGCGGCCGCCAGATCCGCGTGTCGACCGGATAGGCAAAGCCTTCCGGCATCACGCCGATGATCGTGGCTGACTCACCGTTCAGCCGCACGGTGCGGCCGACGGCCGCGGGATCCGAGCCGTACCGCTCGGTCCACACGCGGTAGCCGATGATCGCGACCGGCGCCGCGCCGGCGCGGTCGTCTTCGGGAAGAAAGTCGCGCCCGAGGAACGGCCGTTCGCGCAGCAGCGCGAGGCCGTTGAAGCTCACGTAGGTGCCCGCAAGCTGATCGGTCCCGAGCCCGTCGTCGCCAAGGTTGATCGGCGAGTCGATTTCTGCCGACAGCACCTCGAAGCTGCGCGAAGCTGAGCGCCACTGCTCGAAGATCGCGAGCGGCATCCCCCGGCCCTGCGCGCGGGTGTTCTCGCCGGACACGCCCACCAGCGATGCGGCCTCGTGAAACGGCAAGCCGCGCACGTTCATGCTGTAGAGGATCGTCACCATCGTCGTGGTGGCGCCGATGCCGAGGGACAGGGCGAGGATGGTGGCGGCCGTAAACCAGCGATCGCGGGCGATCAATCGCAGTGCGTACCGCGTGTCCTGAACAACCTCGGTGATCAGCGGAAGGCCCCTGCGGTCTCGATACCGCTCCTTCATCTGTTCGACACCGCCGAACGACTTCCGGGCCGCCAGCCGCGCGTCTTCGATCGACATGCCGCGCGCCATGTACTCGTCGGTCAGCAGATCGAGGTGTGCCTGCACCTCTTCCGACAGTTGCCGGTCGCGCAATCTGTGCAGCAATGGATCGAGGAGGCGTGAGAAGAAGGCGCGCATGCTCGGTGTCTAATCGGTGGCCGGCGTTTAATCGGTTGCCAGCAGGCGATTGACGATCGCGACGGTCTTGGCCCAGTTGTCGGCTTCCGTGGAGAGATGGCGCTTGCCGGCGGCGGTGATCGCATAGAAGCGGGCGCGGCGATTGTTCTCGCTCGTGCCCCAGTCGCTCTTGATCCAGCCCTTCTGCTCGAGTCGCAGGAGCGCCGGGTAGATGGTGCCCTGGTTCAAGGCGAGCGCACCTTCGGCGACCTGCTCGATGCGGCGCGCGATGCCGTAGCCATGGAGCGGGCCCATGCCCGCCAGCGTCTTCAGCACCATCAGGTCCAACGTGCCGTAGGGAATTTCGGAATTATTCGGGCTCATGTTGATAGACAACAGAGGCTACCGTAACTCCTGTTGAAATACAACAGGGCGCAGCAGATTAGCGTTCCTGCTGGCGCTGACGCCGGGCCGGCGTCGACTCCGTCACGCTGCGCAGGTCGCGCTGGTCGAGCGTGATCCGCACCTGCGGCGCGTACATCTCATCCCAGCTCTGGTCGGACCAGTAGACCGTGTTCTGCGGCGCCGGGTTGTAGCGATTCCTCGGCGAGTTGTCGAACAGCGTCGTCACCACGACTTTGCTGCCGCTGGGAATCTGCCGCGGCGTCTCCAGCTCGTAATACACCTGCCAGTTGAAATCGTAGCGCGGCACGTAGAGGAGCACCTCCTCGCGGCCGTCCGGCAACACCAGCGTGTACTTCATGCTCTTGCCGCGCAGGTGCAGGTGCGGGGTCAGGCCATGCACCGTGATCGGCTCGGTGATCGCGTGCACGCTGACCACGGACCAGTCATCGACCAAGGGCGGAATCGGCGGCAGGTCGTCGTCGCTGGCCAGCGCGCCGAGCGGTTTGCCGTCAACGATATACGTGGTCGGACCGGCGGCTTCGAGACCGTGGTAAATCTGGTGCGTCACTTCCTCGCCGCGCTTGGCCAGGTAGAGCCCGATCCGCGTCCGGTCCTTCACCGCCACACCGGTTGGCTGATAGTGCATATAGAAGTTGATGTACGAGCCGGCCTTGATGCGCTGACCCGCGCCGAGCCGGTATTCCTCGTAACCGCGGCCGGGCACGAACGACAACAACTTGTCGTTCTCGTCGCGGCCCGACTGGCCGTTGGCGCGGGCGATGTCGCGCCGCGACATCGGCTTACCGGCGGCGCTGATGATCCGGCCGTTGACGAGGCTGGCGCCGTCGGGCAGCTTGTCGATCACGTAGACGCCTGCGTGATGAACCACTTGCGCCACGCCGGGGCGGATCTCGAGCGCTTTCACGAACACATCGTCGGCGAACGGCGCTGTGACGTAGAAATCGGTGACGTCGACCTGGCCTTCGGCGGGAACCTCGAATTCGACCGGCATCTCGATGACGACGTCGGGCTGGCTGTGGGTCCAACCGTCGGCAAAAGCCGGCGGCACCGGCAGATCGGCGTCGTGGCCTTTCGGCGCGCCGCGATCGGCCCAATCGGCGATCGTCCGGATCTCGGATTCGCTCAGGCTGCGGTCATTCTTGAAGCGCCCGTGACGCGGGTCGGCGCCCCAGGGCGGCATCATTCGCGTGCCGACCTGCTGTTTGATCGCCTTCGCCCATGGCCGCGCTTCCTGATACGTGACGAGCGGCATCGGCGCGACGCCGCCGGAGCGGTGACACGTGACACACGATCGGTAAAGCAGTGGAGCGACGTCCTTGGAGAATGTCGGGGGCGCGTCGGTGGTTTGTGCAGCGGCGCCAAACGCCGTGCCGACGGCAAACACGGACCAGCAGAGGAGCACGGTGAACGCCTGCCGCTTCATGGGCATCTCCCTTCGACCGGTGCGATCGCTCAGGGCAAGCCCCGCAGGCTCGTCCGCGAACAGCACATTCTACACTGGTCGCCATCATCGGTCCGTGTCAACGTTGGCCGTCGCCGGGCCGTCAAATCCGGCATGGATAACCTGCTGCAGGACATCCGCTATGGCATCCGCACCCTGACGCGCCAACCGGGCTTCGCCGCCACCGCCATCCTCACGCTGGCGCTCGGCATTGGCGCCACCACCGCGATCTTCAGCGTGGTCAACGCCGTGGTCCTCCGGCCCATGCCGTTCGACGAGCCCGATCGCATCGTCGTGGTCACCAATCGGAACCTGAGGACGGGGAACCTCAACGGCACCGTGTCCGGACCGGACTTCCGGGACTGGCGGGACCAGAACCGCAGCTTCGAGGCCATTGCCCACCAGCAGAGTTTCGAGACCAGCGTGACGGTGAACAACACGTCGGATTACGCCACCACCACGCGCACCTCGCCCGGCTACTTCCGCGTCTTCGGCGCCACCGCGCTGGTCGGGCGGGTGTTCACGCCGGAGGAGGAGCAGCCCAGCGGCCCGCCGGTGGCGGTGATCAGCGACGCGTATTGGCGGCGGCAGTTTGCGTCGGATCCGAAAGCTATCGGCGCGACGATCACGTTCGCGCAGCAGGCGCACACGATCATCGGCGTCACGGCGTTTCGCTACCCGGCGCGCAGCGACATCTATCACATGGGTCCCGCGCCGATTCCGAACGAATCGCGGTCGGCGCATAACTACCGCCCGGTGGCGAGGCTGGCGCCGGGCGTGTCGGTGGCGCAGGCGCAGGGTGAGATGACCGCGATCGCGGCGCGTCTGACCGAGCAATACCCGCAGAGCAACGCCGATAAGGGCGCGGCGGTGGTGCCCTTGCAAGACGTGGTCGTCGGCGACACGCGGCAGACACTGTTCGTGCTGCTGGCGGCGGTGGCGTTGGTGTTGCTGATCGCGTGCGCGAATGTGGCCAACCTGCTGCTGGCGCGCGCGGCGGCGCGCGGCCGCGAGCTGGTGGTGCGCGCGGCGGTGGGCGCCGGCCGGATGCGCCTGGTCCGCCAGATGCTCACCGAGAGCGCGGTGCTCGCCCTCGTCTCCGGCGTCGGCGGCGTGATCATCGCGCGCTGGGGCGTGATGGCGCTCCTCGCGTTCGCGCCGCCGGACCTGCCGCGCCTTGATGAAGTCACCGTTGACATGGTTGCGTTGGCGTTCGCGCTCGGCATTTCCCTTGCCGCAAGCTTGATCTTCGGCTTGGCGCCGGCCTGGCACGTGTCGCGGGTCGATCTCGCGGACGGACTGCGTCAGACCGGCAAGGGTTCGGCCCTTGGCGCGCGCAGCGGCTGGGCGCGCAAAGGATTCGTCGTCGCCGAGATCGCGCTCGCCGTGGCGCTGGTCATGGGCGCGGGATTGCTCGGCCGCAGCCTGATCGCGCTGGCGAATGTCGACATGGGCTTCCGGGGGGATCGATTGGTGGTGCTGCGCACCGTCGTTCCCGTCTCTGGACGTGAGCAGTTCCCACGCGCGATCGAGACGTATCGCACGATGTTGTCGGAGCTGCGCGCGATTCCCGGCGTGTCTGCCGCGGGCGCGGTCACATCGCTGCCGACGGCGGTGCGATCGAACGGTGGCTATTGGGTAGAAGGGGCCCCCGGCCCTGAAGTGCTTGGCGTGAAGTCGCCGCAAGCCCTCTTCACGGTGACGACTCCCGATTACTTCCGAACCCTGCAAGTGCCGGTCGTGCGCGGTCGAGACTTCAACGACGGCGATCGGCTCGACGCACCGCTCACGGCGATCGTCAACGAGCAACTCGCGAAGGATGCGTTTCCGGGCGTCGATCCGATTGGCCGCACGATTCGATCCGGTCTCGACCCTGTTTCCATGCAGCCGATGACAATCGTCGGCATCGTCAAAGACATTCGCACGCGCGGGCCGAACCGGCCGGTGCAGGCCGAGCTCTACATGCCCTACGAGCAGCACCAGGGACCGGCGACGGCGCTCAACATCGTGATCAGGACCGACACCGCGGATCCGATGGCGGTCGGCGCGACGGCGGCGCGTCAGATTCGGTCGCGCAACCCGCAGGTGCCGGTCCGGATGGAGACGATGGAAATGACGCTCGCGGGCGCGACGGCCACGCCACGATTCCGCACGGTGCTGCTCGTGGTGTTCGCGATGGTTGCGCTGTTGCTGGCGATTGCCGGCGTCTACGGCGTGATGGCCTACACCGTCAGCCAGCGCGTGCCCGAGATCGGACTGCGGGTGGCGCTCGGCGCCTCGCCGGCGGATGTGATCGGGTTGGTGCTGCGCGAGGGCGCGTTGCTGGTGGTGATGGGCCTCGTCTCTGGCGCCGCGTTGTCGTACGCCGGCGCGCAATTCATCAGCGGTCTGCTGTTTGGAGTCTCAGCGCGCGATCCGCTGGTGTTTGCGGCGGTATCCGCGTTAGTCGCGATTGCGGCGATGGCCGCTTGCCTCGTTCCAGGTCGACGGGCTTTGAGAATCGATCCGTTGTTGGCGCTGCGGGCTGACT
>CAZEMI010000193.1:0-8380 GCA_964513235.1 uncultured Acidobacterium sp. | reverse complement strand
CTGCAGGACGCCCTGGTAGATGACCACGGCCAAACGGCCGGCCTTGCGCGCCTCGACAATCAACGAGACGTCGCCCATCGAGCCATCGGGCCCGGGGTCGTGCACGTACAGCAGCGACACGCGGCCCTGATCGATCGCCGTGACGAGCGCCGAGAGATCGGCGTCACCGTCGGCCGTGGCGGTGGCCGCGAGGCCAACATCCTTCGCACCGGTGACGTTTGGCGCGTCGATCGCCGGCACGCGGAACTTCGTGTTCGCGGGCTGCTGCTTCTCGGTCCGCCGCCACGCCACGTGCACGTGCGGAGCGCCGCGGTCGCCCTTGAGATCCTCGGCGAGGCGCTTGAGGAGGAACAGCTCTTCATGCGCCGCGTGCGCCGACACGAGCATGCGCACGGCGGCCGGATCCTTGCGGGCCGCGGCGTTCAGGAGATCGCGAACGCGCATCAGCGCGTCCTTCCACGTCACGACCTGCTGCACGCCCTCCTTGGTATTGATGGTGGGTCTCCGTAGGCGGCTGTCACCTTCGACCCACAGGTACTGGAAGCGGCCGATATCGCACATCCAGAAATCGTTGATTTGGGGGTTGTAGCGCGGCGTGATGCGCGCGAGGCGCGCGCCCTTCGCCCATTCCGGCTTGGCCTTCAGCCACGCCGTGGTGTTGCAGCCCTTCGCGCACAGCGTGCACGTGGTGTCAACCGCGTGCGGGTTGTCCCACGGGCGGGAGCGGAAGCGGTACTGCTTGGTGGTGATGGCGCCGACCGGGCAGACGTCCATCAGGTTGCCGGAGAGAATCGAATGGACGCCCTCTTCGTTGAAGGTCGCCACCTCGCTGCCGTTGCCGCGATTGATGGTGCCGATCTGCGCGTCGCCGTCCACTTCGGCCATGAACCGGATGCAGCGCGTGCACAGGATGCAGCGGTTGCGATTGAGCATCAGCGTCGGACCGAAGTCGACGTCGGCCTTCACGCCCTCGCCGTCGAACGTGCGCCGCGGAAAGTCCATGCGGCTTTCGTCGTTGCCGAACGCGTAGGAAAAATCCTGCAGCGGGCACTCCCCGCCCTTGTCGCACACCGGGCAGTCAAGCGGGTGGTTGATGAGGAGGAACTCGAACACGCCCTTGCGGCCGTCGACCGCTTCCGGATCCTGCGTGAGCACCACCATGCCTTCTGCGACCGGCGTCGAGCACGAGGTCTGCAGCTTCGGCATCTTCTCGATCTTGACCAGGCAGACGCGGCACGACGCGTCGATGCCGAGACCGGGGTGGTAGCAGTAGTAGGGCACCTGGATGCCGGCCTCGATGGCGGCCTCGAGGACGGAGGTGCCTTTCGGGACAGAGAGTTGCCGACCATCGATGGTCAGCGTGACGAGATCCATATCTAGAGAATTCTATCTCACTGGGGCTTGGGGCTTGGGGCTTGGGGCTTGGGGCTTGGGACTTGGGGCTTGGGCCTACCGGCGATCGAAATGCGCGACCGCGGCGTCGTCGACGTTGGGCTCGACCGACCGCACGGTGCCCGTCAACGGGAATCGGGCTTCGGTGGTGGCCTCGGTCACCGGCACCACGAACTCCGCGGTCTTGCCGTCGCTGTAGGTCACACCGACCGTGACCGGCACGTCGAAGATGTCGCCGCTCTGCTCGAAGCGCACGATCAACTCCTGCCCGTCAACCGCGGAGCTGAAGCGGAGGCGTGGAATGGCGTTGTCGTAGATCCACCGCTCGAAGAAGCGATTGAGATCCCGCTTGCTCGCGGCTTCCATCGACTGTCGAAAATCGTCGGTCCCCGCCTTCTTGAAGCGGTAGCTCGCATAGAACTGCCGCAAGCCGCCGAAGAACGCCTCGTCGCCGATCAGCCGGCGCAGCATGTGCAGCACCGCCGCGCCCTTGTTGTAGACCAGCGCGCGGAACACGCGGCTCTCGCCCTTGATATGGCCCAGGCGATAACCGAGAAACACGGGTCCCTGATCCGAATCCTCGATCGCCCACCGGCGGAACTGGCGAAGCACGTCGCGGAACGCGTTCTCGCCACGCCGCTCCCTGGCATACAACGCGGCGAGGTATTGCGCGAAGCCTTCGCTGAGCCACTGCTCGTGATAGTTCTTCCAGCCCACCGCCTGCCCGAACCATTGGTGGGCGAGCTCGTGCGCGAGGAAGAATTCAGGGAAACCCTGGAACGTCGCGGGATCGTTGCGCCAGTTGAACGCCGACACCGGCGGCGGGTTGTTGATCATCGCGAAGTAGCCCGGCGCGTGGCCGCCCGGCAGTTGGTCTTCGACCATCGCCAGCGTCAAGGCACCGTACGGCGCGTCGCCGGTCAGGCTCGCGTACAACCTGAGGATGTCGGCGGCGGTGACGGTGGCGTCCCGCCCCTTCGCCTCCTGGCGCCGGGTCGCATCCACCGACAGCTGGATGGTGTTGCGGCCGCCGACCGGAGGCGCGGCCGTGGCCGTGGCCTGGAGGCGATTGATCTGCTGCTGCAGCGTCGAGGCGCCGCGCATGTCGGGCGCCTGGCGTGCCGTGATCTCGATGTCGAGCGCCACGGTGGCGGCATCCACTTGCGACATCTTGCTGATCAGCACGGCGAGATAGCGCACCGGTTGCGGCGTGGTGAACGCGTACGCGACGCGCGGAATGACGCGCGAGGAACCCTCGACCGGCGCGGACGGAGCGGTCATCGGCGAGCCGCCGTCGGGAATGCCCGACGAAACCACGTGATAGTCGGACGGCACCGACAGGCGGACGCGGGCGGTGGCGTAATCGCTGACCTGGTTTTGCGGGTACCAGTAGTTGCGATTGCTGAAGAGCCACTTCGGCTCCGCCGCGACAAAGGGTATGTCATCGGGTTGAGAGGTTCTTTGTTCGGATCCTGTCAGCACCGATTCATCTTGAATCCGCTGGCGCTCGAGGCGGCCGGCGTAATTGATCGTCAGCGTCAGCGGGAAATCGCGCGCCACCGGCTGCGGCAGGTTCACCAGCACCGCATTCTGGTTGCGGACGCGCAGGAAGAGCAGCCGTCCGAATTCGTCGCTGACGACCGACGAGACATTCAGCGTTTCCGCGAACCGCAGGGTGAGCACGCCGATCATGTGCGACTTGACGCGGACGCGCATCCGCGTGCGGCCTTCCATCCACTCGCGATCCGGATAGAACGACGCGTCGATGTCGTAGTCGAGCACGTCGTAGTCGACGAGGTCGTCCTCATCGAAGAAACGGCCGCGGCTTTGCAGCTTCTGCTCGGACGCGTAGGCGGCGATGTTGCGCCGGCGTCCGCGCTGGAACACCGTGACGTCTTCCGCCTCGCCGCTCGATCGCGCGTAGGTCAGGTAGTCGAACCGGCGCGTGCGCACTTCCGCGACGAAGTCGCCCGGCTGCGGCAGCAGCGACCACATTTCACGGCTCAAGTCGCTCAAGTCGAGGTTGAACGACTTGGGCGCGCCGTCCTCGAAGACCTCGACGCCGCGGCGATGCAGGCGCGCGTCAAATGCCACGGGCTCGAGCATGGCGCTGTCAAAGCGCTGCTCGAACTCGAACGGGCTGATCCGCACAAACGCCGACGTGAACGGCGTTTCGAGCGACTCGGTGCCCGCAAACAGCTTCAACTGGCCGCGTTCCTCCTTCGGCGCCGGCTCGAACGCCAGCATCCCGTCGCCGATCAGCACCATCGCGGTCACGCCTGCCGGCGTTTCCGCGACGAACACGTCGCCCGACGGCAACCGCAGCTGGAAATCCACTGCCTGCAGCACGAGATTGCGCGCCGCGAATTGTTTTTCCGGGTGCAGCGCCAGGCGATGCAGCCCTTCGATCGAGGCGAGGCGATCCTGCGCGGTGATGCGCCAGGGCTGGCGGCCGAGGTCGTCGCCGCGGGGGCGGCGGATGTCGAGACGCCACGTGGCAATGCGGCCGCGCGGGCCGGTCTCGATGAAGACTTCGACCATGAGGCGATAGCCTTCGCCGGGCAGCGCGCCTTGCAGCGCCGAGCGATCGCGTTGCTTGACGACGACGCGGGTGATGCCCTGGGGGACCATGGCATCGAAGAACTCGGTGGCCGAATCGCGATCGGCACTGAAGGACAGCAGCTCGAGCCACCGCGCGCGATCCATCGTCGAGATCGAGGTTTCAACGGCTTCGAGGAACGCCTGCAGGGAGAGCTCCTCGGGATCTTGCCGTGGCTGCGCCTGACCCGCTATCGCGGGCGTCGCGCAGAGAGCGAAGAGAGTCAGGAGCCTTGCAAACATCAATGTTCCAGGCGTTCCAATGGTTCCAGAGGTTCCAAGGGTTTTGTTCTAAGACCAGTTCCGAACCCAACCCCTGGAACCGTTGGAACTACTGGAACCTTTGGAACATTAGACTCCGGTGTGACGAAAATCTCTACCCCAGTCCCTTCGACTCAGAATCGCTCAGGACAAGCGGCTCAGAACCAACACCGTGAGATCGTCCGAAAGTCGTTGATCCCTGCGATGACGCTCGACGGCGTCAAAAACCGCCCGTCCCAGCTCGGCCGCAGCAGATTGCTGATACGCGCCGGCATAGAGGGCGAGCGTCCGTTCGAGGCCCGCCTCGTCAAAGGGCTGGCCATCCGGGCTTTCGGCTTCGGTAATGCCGTCGCTGTAGAGCAACAGCGCGTCGCCCGGGTTCATTTGCACTTCGCCGGCCTCATACGTGCTGCCGGAAAACATGCCCAGCGCGATGCCGCCGCTCATCAACCTCTCGATCGATCCATTTTGCCGGCGGAGCAGCGGCGGTGTCTGGCCGGCGTTGACGAACGTCAGGCGGCCGGTGGGCGGATCGTACGAGGCCAGAAACAGGGTGATGAAGCGCGAGGCGGGCGCGTGGCGGCCCACCTGCAGGTTGAGGCGCTGCACGAGCGCCGGCAGCGGCAGCCCTTCGTCGACGAGCGTGCGGAGCATGGCCAGGAGCAGTGCCATCAGCAGCGCCGCCGGGCTGGCCTTGCCGGCCACGTCGCCGAGGGCGACGATCACCGTTCCATCCGGCTGCGGCAGGATGTCGTAAAAGTCGCCGCCAACGGTGTTCGCGGGCTGGGTCAACCCGAACGCTTCGACGCCGGGACCGGACCACGTGCCGTTGGGCAACATGGCCTGCTGGATTTCACGAGCCACCTCGAGATCGCGCTTGAGCGAGAGGCGGTCGGCGACCTCGAGCAACACCAGCAGGTTCATCAGCAGGAAGCCGGCCAGCAGCCACAGGGTGCCGTTTGCAAACACCGGCGCCGGGATCCTGATGTTGACGAAGAACAGCGCGATGGGAATCGGCACGCGGACCAGGCCAAAGCCCGCGAAGAGCTGGAGGAGGCCGATCACCGACAACGCCAGCGCGATGCCGTACATCAGACGGCGCGCCGGCGAGAGACGCATGGTGAAGGCGAGGAAGAAGCCCTGCGCGTAGCGGAGCGTCTTCTTGTGCCAGGGCAGGCCTTCGAGCTCCGCGGTATTGATGCCCCGCGCGAAGAAGCGATACGCCTCGGGTGTCTCGCGCGTGAAGAGCTTCCCCAGCTCCTCCGAGGTGAGGTCGCGAGTGTATCGGGAAATGAACTCCCTGGGCATCTTAGGTAGCTACGTCCTCAGATGACGCCCAGTTCCCGCCCAACCAGCCCAAACGTGTCGAGAGCGTATTGCAGATCTTCCGTCGTGTGCGTGGCGGCCACGATGGTGCGCAGGCGCGCTTTATCGCGGGCCACGGTCGGAAAGCCAATGCTCTGCGCAAACACGCCGCGGTCGAAGAGGGCATCCGACATTTTCGCCGCGGTGGCGGCCTCGCCGACGATGACCGGCGTAATCGGGCTTTCGCTCATGCCGGTGTTGAAGCCGAGCGTCTGGAGCCCGGCCTTGAAGAAGCGCGTGTTGTCCCACAGCTTCTCGATCCACTGCGGCTCGGCCTCGAGAACGTCGAGGGCCGCGAGGCAGGCCGCGGTGACGGCGGGCGGATGCGACGTGGAGAAGAGGAACGGCCGGGCGCGGTGATACAGGAACTCGATCAGGTTGCGCGAGCCGGCCACGTAGCCGCCGAGCACGCCGATCGCCTTTGACAAGGTGCCGACCTGGATGTCGACGCGGCCGTGGCAGTTGAAGTGATCGACGGTGCCGCTGCCGTTCTTCCCAAACACGCCGCTGGCGTGCGCATCGTCCACCATCATGATCGCGCCGTACTCTTCGGCGAGGGCGGCCAGCTCGGGGACGCGGCCGAGATCGCCGTCCATCGAGAACACGCCGTCGGTAATCACAATCTTCTTCTGGCCGGCGGGCAGCTCCTTCAGGATCTTGCGTGCCGCAGCGACGTCCTTGTGCGGGAACACCTTGATCGTCGCCTTGCTCAACCGGGCCCCGTCGATGATGCTGGCGTGATTCAACTCGTCGGAAACGATCACGTCGTCTTTGGTGAGGACGGCGGCAACGGCGCCGGCATTGGCCGCGAAGCCGCTTTGAAACACCACGACGGATTCGACGCGCTTGAATGTCGCGAGCCGCTGCTCGAGCTCCATGTGCATGGCCATGGTCCCGGAGATGGTGCGGACCGCGCCGGAGCCGACGCCGTAGTTCTCAACGGCGTCGAGAGCGGCTGTCACGAGCTTCGGATGTGTGGCGAGTCCGAGATAGTTGTTCGACGAGAGATTGACCACGGACTTGTGGTCGAAGGTGGTGTGCGCTTCGGGCTTGCCCTCCAGCACGCGAAGCTTTCGATACAGTCCCTGCTGCTTCAGCGACTCCAATTCCGACGATAAGAATGCGAGCGGATCTTTGCGCATGTTTGTCAAGACCTCAAGACCTCAAGTCCTCCCGCCTTCGCCAAGGCTTCGGCGGGCAAGCAGGACCTCAGGACTTCAGGACCTCAAACAGAATATCTCCATCGGGGAAGCGTGCGAGCTCAATTGCGCCGTGCGACTTCAGCCAGGCCTCAACGGCGCCGGCATCATCCGGCTTCGCGAAGGCGTTGCGGTGGAACACAACGTGGGTGGTGCCTGTATCGCGCAGCGCCTGCCACGCCGCGTCGGGATTGGCGGTGACCCGCTGCAGGCGCGCGACACGCTGCTGGTAGCCTTGCGGGAAGTTGCCGCTATAGCCGTTGGTAATCGGTTTCCAGTGCGCCGCGGCGTAATAGACGTAGCGGATTTCCCACGCGGCATCGCCGAACGGGAATTCCGTGACGACGGTGCTGGCGGGTAAGGAGGCGATGCGGGCATACACGGGCGGTCCGCCTTCGCCAACGGGATAGACGCGGGCGGGAGGCATGGCTTCGTTCTGCGCCCAGGTGCGGTTGATCTCTAGAGGCACGGCCGCGCCTTCCAAGACAATTAGCGCGGCGATCACAAGCACTGTGGTCCGCCTTCGCGCGCCCGAACGACCCGCGCGCTTCGGCGAGACGGATTCGGCGCCTGGAAGCGCGTCCGGGTAATCGGTGTCGAATCGGTGTGAATCGGTGGCTAGAATCTTGGCGGCGCCGAATCCGGCGGTGATGGCGACAAAGAGGCCGGCGATCATCGCGTAGCGCGCGGGCACGCGCAGGCCGTTGAAGCCGGGCACGTAGTGGTAGAACCCGCCGTAAATGCCAAAGCCCGAGGCGCGGCCGTCTCCGTCGCTGGGCATCGGGCCGAGCGACAGCCAGATGGCGATCACGGTAGCCAGGAAGAAGAACGCCACCGGCGATCTCGCGAGCAACGCCGCCTTGCTGCGCATGCGCGGCGACACCGCGAGCAGCAATCCCGCGGCGGTGACGAACTGGAACACCATCCGCATCGGCGTGCGGGCGCGAATGGGCATCCCGAACAGGTTGAATTCAAATCCGCCGAAGAGCACCACGGTGGCGAGGGCGATGAACTGGGTGACGGTGGCGGCGATCAGAAGCCATTTCAGGACCCGGCGAAACTTGTCGATCCGGCTAGAGCCGGACACCACCCGCGAATGGGAGGCAGCCGATACCAGCGGAGCGCGAAAGAAAACGGCTGCAATCGCGATGAACGCGAGCAGCCAGGGCATGACGCCGAGAAAGGTTTCGCCTTCGGGACGCGGGGAAAAGCGCAGGGCCCTGCCCCACACGTTCAGGTTTTCCGATGCGGTGAGGTAAGACCAGGCGTTGGCGGAGAACCTGACCACCTCGCCGAACGGCCGCTCGATCCCAAAGAGCAATTGTGCCTCCCGATACGGAAGCAGAAAGGGCAGCGACAAAAGCAGAGTGCCGGCTGCCGCTGCAATCAGAAGGGCCCAGGTGCGTACGGAGCGTAGGGTGCCAAGGGCCCACATGCGATGGATCACGAACAGCGGCACGAAGGGCGCGAAGTACAGCACGTAGTATCCGCACGACCAGTTCTGCAGGACTAGCGCGCCGGTTCCCAAAGCGAGGGCGCGCAAGGCCGGGATCCCTTCGACTCGG
>CAZEMI010000192.1:0-4549 GCA_964513235.1 uncultured Acidobacterium sp. | reverse complement strand
TGGCCGCGACGTTCCGGTCGCCGTCGGATCTGGCTGGCAAGCGCGTGGCCATCTACGACGACCCGGCTGCGGAGCGCTGGGTGAAGGAGAACATCCCCAACGCGACGATCAGCAAGTTTTCCGGCGACGACGGCTGGTTCGAAGCGGTGGAAACAGATCAGGCCGATGCGTTGATCTACGACTATCCCTTCGCGGCCGAAGAGATCAAGGCGCACCCGCGCACGACGATCGTCAAGTACAACCTCAATAATTCCAAGTATGCGGTCGCGATCCCCGAAGGCAACTTCGACCTGGTCTACGAAGTCAATACCGCGATCGACAAATTCCGGGCGTCGCCGCAGTACGCCGACTTGATGCGCGAGTATCTGTCGAGCTCGTCGGAAGTGTTCATGAAGCCGATCGCCGGCCGCAAGACCTACACCGTGCGCGCCGGCGACACGCTGACCAGGATCGCGGCAACGCAGCTCAAGGACATCAACCGCTGGAAGGAGATCTGGGATCTCAATCGCGATCGCGTCGCGAACGAGAACCTGATCTATCCGAGACTCGTGCTGTTGATGCCGTAGCGAGCCACCAGATGCGACGCGCGCTCGGTCTCATACTGATCCTCTGCTGCGGCTGGGTGGCCGCGGCCGCGGTCCAGCCCTTCGACTCGCATGAGTCCACCTTCGGTGGACTCATACTCGCTCAGGGCGTGCCGGATTTCGATCTCGTCATCCTTAACGGCCGTGTCATCGATCCCGAATCGGGGCTCGACGGCGTGCGCAGCGTCGGCATCCGCGGCGGCACCATCGCGGCGATCGATGCGGGCGCGCTGCGCGGCAGGACGGTGATCGACGCAGCCGGGCACGTGGTCGCGCCCGGGTTCGTCGATCTGCATCGCCACGGCCAGAATGACGAGAACTATCGTTATGCCGCGCTCGACGGCGTGACGAGCGTCTTCGAGCTCGAAGTCGGCACGCCGGACGTGGACGGGTGGTACCGCGAACGCGCACCGGGCCGGCTGGTGAACTACGGCGTCGCCATCGGACACATCGGCGTGCGCATGGCGATCCTGGGCGATACCGGTGATTTCCTGCCGAGCGGTCCCGGCGCGAGTGCGGTAGCAACCGACGCGCAGGTCGCCGAAATGGCGCGGCGCATCGACGAGGGCCTCCGCCAGGGCGCCGTCGCGGTGGGGTTCGGTACCGCCTACACGCCGGCCGCGTCGCCGTGGGAAGTCCTCGCGATGTTTCGCGTCGCGGGCCGTCATCGCGCGCCGGCGCACATCCACGTGCGGCGCGGCGTCGAGGGCGTGCAGGAAGCACTCGCCAATGCGGTGGCCACGGGGACACCGCTCCACATCGTCCACGTCAACAGCAGCGGCGGCAACGACGTCGGCCGCCTGCTCGCGTTGATTGGCGACGCACAGTCGCGCGGCATCGACATCACCACCGAGGCGTATCCCTACAACCGCGGATCGACGCGCATCGAATCGGCGCTCTACGACAACTGGGAGCGCATGACGGATGCCGAGATTGCCGAGATCACGTGGGTGAATACCGGCGAGAATCTCACCCGCGAGAGCCTCGCGCGCTATCGCCAGCAGGGCGGATCGGTGATTCAGCGACCGAGCCGAATGGAGAACGTGCAGACGGCCATCAACAGTCCGCTCACCATGATTGCCAGCGACGGCAGCCAGCTGCGCGAAGGCCGCGGTCATCCGCGGGCCACCGGCACGTTCTCGCAGGTGCTCGGCCGCTACGTGCGCGAAGCCAAGACGCTGTCGTTGATCGACGCGCTGCGCAAGATGACCGTGATGCCGGCGCGGCGGCTGGAAGAAAGGATTCCGGCGATGCGCAACAAGGGCCGCCTCAAGGTCGGCGCCGATGCCGATGTCGTGGTGTTCGACGCCGATCGCGTCATCGACCGCTCGACCTATCAACGACCGTCGCTGGCGCCCGAGGGCATCGCCCATGTGCTGGTCAACGGCACCGCCGTGGTGTCGAACGGGAAGCTCGCCAACGTCGCGCCGCCGGGGCGCGCGATTCGGGCGGCGGTGCAATGACGCCGCCGTTTCAGGAGCTGTCTCGATCCGTGGTGATGCCGGCGCATTGCGATCACTACGGGCACATGAACGTCCGGCAGTACGCGGCGTTCTTCGACGATGCCGGCTGGCACCTGCTCTCACGCGCCGGGGTGTCGCTCGCCGATCTCCGCTCGCGCGGTCTTGGCAGCGTCGTGGCCACGTTGACCATCGATTTCCATCACGAGTTGATCGCCGGGCAACTGATCCTGGTCACCGGAGCGTTCACGCGGATCGGTGCCAAGAGCGCGAGCTCCGAAATGCGATTGTTCGAAGCCGATTCGTTGACGCACTGCGCCACGCAGAAAACCACCGAGGTGTGCTTCGATGTCACGGCGCGAAAATCCGCGCCGTGGCCGGAGGAGATCCGCGTCAAGCTGGCCGTGGCCGCGGGCTGATCCGTCAGCGCCCCCGCTTGAGCGGCGCGGCGGTTCGCAACACCGCTCCGGCGGCGTCGAGCGCGTGCCGCCGGGCGGCGCCGTTCCGCCAGGCTCAGGCTATCAATTCGAGAGCAACGATATCTTGGATAGCTCGGTGGATCCTTCCCTATACTGCAAACCTCAGGAGATTCCGAGGGAACACATGACAACCGAAGCGACGTGCCCGTTCACCCACACCGCCGGCGGCGGCAGGTCCAACCGGGATTGGTGGCCGAACCAGTTGCGGATCGACCTCCTGCACCAGCATTCCGCCAAGTCCGATCCCATGGACACGGACTTCAACTACGCCAAGGAGTTCAACAGCCTCGATCTACAGGCCGTGAAGAAGGATCTCGAGGCGGTCATGACCGACTCGAAGGCGTGGTGGCCGGCGGACTTCGGTCACTACGGGCCCCTGTTCATCCGCATGGCCTGGCACAGCGCCGGGACCTACCGCATCGGTGACGGCCGCGGCGGCGGCGGCCGGGGCCAGCAGCGCTATGCGCCGCTCAACAGTTGGCCGGACAACGCCAGCCTCGACAAAGCCCGTCGACTGCTCTGGCCGGTCAAGCAGAAGTACGGCAGGAGGATCTCGTGGGCCGATCTCCTGATCCTCACGGGCAACGTCGCCCTCGAGTCGATGGGCTTCAAGACTTTCGGCTTCGGTGGCGGCCGCGCCGATGTCTGGGAACCGGATCAGGATGTCTACTGGGGCGAGGAAGCGGCGTGGCTCGGCGGCGATAAGCGTTACTCCGGTGATCGCGAGCTGGCGAATCCGCTCGCGGCGGTGCAGATGGGACTCATCTACGTCAATCCGGAAGGTCCGGAGGGCAAGCCCGATCCCGTGGCCGCGGCCAAAGACATCCGCGAGACCTTCCTCCGTATGGGCATGAACGACGAGGAGACCGTCGCGCTGATCGCGGGTGGGCATACCTTCGGCAAGACCCACGGCGCCGGTGTTCCCGACCACGTCGGCCCCGCCCCCGAGGGGGCCGGCCTCGAGGCGATGGGCCTCGGCTGGACGAGCACGTTCGGGTCCGGACTTGCCGGTGACGCGATGACCAGCGGCCTCGAAGTCACGTGGACCACGACGCCGACCAGGTGGAGCAATGATTTCTTCGCGCACCTGTTCAGGTTCGAATGGGAGTTGTGCAAGAGCCCCGCGGGCGCCCATCAGTGGCGGCCAAAGAACGGCGCCGGCGAGGGCATGGTGCCGCATGCGCACGACCCGTCGAAGCGGATCGCGCCGAACATGCTGACCACCGATCTCTCGCTGCGGTTCGACCCCATCTACGAACCGATCTCGCGTCGCTTCCTGGCGAATCCCGATCAGTTCGCGGACGCGTTTGCCCGCGCCTGGTTCAAGTTGATGCACCGCGACATGGGTCCGAAGTCGCGCTATCTCGGCCCTGAGGTGCCGAAGGAAGATCTCATCTGGCAGGATCCGATCCCTGCCGTCGATCATCCACTGATCGACGCGACGGACATTGCCGCGCTCAAGGGCCACATCCTCGCATCAGGGCTGACGGTCTCGGAGCTGGTGTCCACCGCGTGGGCGTCGGCCGCCACCTTCCGCGGCTCCGACAAGCGCGGTGGTGCGAATGGTGCCCGCATTCGCCTCGCGCCGCAAAAGGATTGGGCCGTCAACAGGCCCGCCCAGTTGGCGAAGGTGCTGAAGACGCTCGCGGGCATCCAGAGCACGTTCAACGGCGCGCAGGCGGCCCACCTTCGCCAAGGCTACGGTGGGCAGGGCAAGAAAGTGTCGCTCGCGGACCTGATCGTGCTGGCCGGTTGCGCGGGCGTCGAGAAAGCCGCACAGAATGGCGGCCAGACGGTGGACGTGCCGTTCACGCCGGGACGCACGGACGCGTCGCAGGAGCAGACCGACGTCGAGTCGTTCGCCGTGCTCGAACCGGTGGCCGATGGCTTCCGCAACTTTCAGAAAGCCCGCTTCGCCGTCTCGGCCGAAGCGCTCCTCGTCGACCGCGCGCAACTGTTGACGCTGACCGCACCAGAGATGGCCGTGCTGGTAGGCGGGATGCGCGTGCTCAACACCAACGTCGAC
>CAZEMI010000191.1:0-18969 GCA_964513235.1 uncultured Acidobacterium sp. | reverse complement strand
CAGCTTCTCGGTGAACATCCGGACGAACTGCGGCGAATAGCGCAGGAGCGCGGTCCGCAGTCCTGCCGGGCCGTCAACCTCCTGCCCGTCGAACAACCTCACCTTGACGTCGATCGGCACGCCGCCGTCGCCGCCCTGCTTCGTGCGCCAGCTCGCGTCGGCGTCGAAGTTCTCGAGCGCAAACCCGATCGGGTCCATGATGCTGTGGCAGCCGGCGCACGGCGGGCTCGATCGGTGCAGCGTCATCTGCTCGCGCAGCGTCAGCGCCTTGCCGCTGGAGCTCATGGTCTCTTCGAGCGCGGGGACATTCGGCGGCGGCTCCGGCGGCGGCGTGCCGAGGATGTTCTCCAGCACCCACACGCCGCGCTTGACCGGCGACGAGCGGAAGTTCTGGGTCCACGTCACCGCCAGGAAGCTGCCTTTACCCAGCAGACCGCGTCGGTGATCCATCTCGGGCGGCAGCGTCACGCGGCGGAAGCGCGCGCCATAGACGTTGGGAATGCCGTAGTGCTTCGCCAGCCGCTCGTTGACGAAGGTGTAGTCCGCCGTCAGCAGATCGAGGATGCTGCGGTCCTCGCGGATGATGCTGTCGAAAAAGAGCTCCGACTCGCGCCTGACGCTCTGCCGCAGCTCGTCGTCCCAGTTCGGGTAGTAAATGCCGTCGGGCGACGTCGCCGGCAGGTTGCGCAGATAGAGCAGCTGCTGCGCGAAGTTCGTGACCAGCGCCTCGGAGCGCGGATCGCGGAGCATCCGTCGCACCTGCTCCGCAAGGACGGCCGGCTGGCTCAGTCGTCCCTGACCGGCAACCGCAATCAACTCGTCGTCGGGAATGCTGCTCCAGAGGAAGAACGACAGCCGCGACGCCAGCTCGAGATCCGAAAGCCGGTACGTCTGCCCCGCGCGCAGGGCCGCCGGCTCGCGTTCGACCCGCACCAGGAACTGCGGGCTTGCCAGCAGCAGGCGCACGGCGTACTCGATCCCGTCGTCGAACGTCGCCTCTTTGCGACCCTCGCCGAAGAACGTCATCAGCGTCGTCATTTCCTGCGCGGTCGGCGGACGACGGTACGCCCGGCGCGCAAGGGTCGTCAGCACCTGGCGGGCACAGGGCTCTTCGTCGGCCGCGGTCGCCGGCGTGCCCGCCGCACCGACCGTCGAGGCGGGACGGCACGTGAAGATCGTCCTGCGGCTCGCCGAATCCTGCGGGCGCTGCGCGTTGAACGGCCCCTGAATGCGGACGAACCCGATCGCCGGGTAGTACTGCAGCTGCGGGATGGTGTTGTTCTCGAGCGACTTCCGATCGTACTGGCGGATGATGTCGAGGCTCGGACGGTAGTTGGTGGCGATGAAGGTCGCACCGACGAGACGCGAACCGGCGCGGACCGGCACCGTGACCTCCAGCGTGCCGTCAGACTCCGCCGTCATGCCCACGGCGGCGCCAACGCCGCGATACGGCCAGACGTGCGCGCGCTCGCCGTCGATGATGAGGGCGAGCTCCTCGCCGGGAACGAAGCTGCCGATGCCGAAGTTCTGAATCGAGAACTGGTACTCGCCGTCGGCCGGAAAGTCGTGCCGGGCGACGATGCCGCCGCGCGTGCCGAAGGGCATCCCGTCGAGGCGGTGGTTCTGCGACGCATCGCTCGACGCGAGGTACGTCGCCTCGGTTGGTGATTTCCAGTAGCCGACCGCCATCCGGGCCACGCGCGCCGCCGCGGTCGCGTACGACTCGAGGAGCGTCGGCGACAACGTCAGCGACCCGGCGATGTTGTCGAAGCCGTTGGCCGAGTCGTCGGGAGGCAGCAGCGTCGTGGCGTCGATGCGCAGATCGAGCAGGTCACGGATGGCGTTGGCGTACTCCGTCCGGTTCAGCCGATGCAGGACGACCGACCCCGGCTGCGGCCGCGACGCGGCCGCGCGATCGATCTCGGCTTCCAGCCAGTCGCGCAACCCCTCGTACTCCGCCTGCGGCGGCCGTGGCAGGTCGGGCGGGGGCATGACGCCGGCGCGCATCTTGCGGATCACCTTCTCCCCGAGCTCGGCGTGATCGGCCACCTTCGTCAGATCGAGTCCCTGCAGCGACAGGTTGGCAGTCTTCACCCGATCGCTGTGGCAGCTGACGCAGTAGCGGTCGAGCAGGGCCCGCTGCGTCTCGCCCGATCCGGCAGATCGACGCGGCGTCTGCCCGGCCGCGGGTGAGGCGGGCACGCCTGCCGGCCCGGCCGGCGATGCGGGGGACTGGCCGCTCAGCGCGGTCACAGAGATCGCGATCCAGACACCGAAGGCGGCAGCAATTCCGCAGGCTGTTGCTCGATGACGCTTCATGGCTCCTTCGCAGACGGCTGGGGATTCCCGCGGCGGGGCGGCCGCACGACGCCCGTGAGGATCCCACGAACGCGCGTGCGCCGCCAAGCGGCATACCGCTTATGCCCATGAGGAATAACCCGTGCAGCCGCCGTGAGCCTCTATGCCTCACAAGCATAACGCTCATCACGCTTGACGGTCCAGGAGCCCCTTCGGCAGAATCGCCCGCCGTCGCCACTACCTCTGACCACGCGAACGCACCGGCACCCTCACGGCGCAGGCGCAGACGTTCGCGAAGGAGCCTCGCATGCATCGCACCGTGTCGTCCTGGATCGTCATCCTCTTCGCGCTGAGTATGCCCTGGTTCGCGACCGCGCAGGGGGCGCTGGCCCGCGGCACGCTGACGGGCACGGTGCGCGACTCGTCGGGCGCGGTGCTGCCGGGCGTCACGGTGGAAGCCGCGAGTCCGACACTCATCGAAAAGGTCCGCACGGCCGTCACCGACAGCGCGGGCGTGTATCGCATCGTGAATCTCGATCCAGGGGTTTACTCGCTCACGTTCACGCTCGAGGGCTTCAGCCAAGCGAAGCGCGAGAACATCGAGTTGAGCGGCTCGGCCACACTCACGATTCCGATCGAGATGCGGGTCGGCAGTCTCCAGGAGACCATCCTCGTCACCGGCGAGAGCCCGACGGTGGACGTCCAGTCCACGCGGCGCGAGGCAGTGATCGACGGCGATGTGATCTCGACGCTCCCGGGCACGCGCTCGACGGGGTCGCTCATCACCATGGTCCCCGGACTGGAAACCTTCGGTGCGGCACTGAACCCGTCCCCGGGACTGGTCTTCTTCTTCGCACGGGGGGGGCCGGTCGGCGAAGGTCGCTTCAACGTGAACGGCATGCCGGTCGCCAACGCGTTCGCGGGCGGCGGCGGGTCGTCCTTGATCTACGACACCGTGAACGTCGACGAAGTCGCGTTCACGGTGGCCGGCGGCCTGGGCGAGAGCGACGGCGGGGGACCGACGCTCAACATCGTCCCGCGGTCGGGCGGCAACACGTTCCAGGGACAGGCCTTCATCAATTTTTCGAACGACGCACTGCGGGGTGACAATCTCACGCCGGAGCTGACGGCGCCGACGCCCGGGCCGAACCTCCGCGAAACGCCGGGCATCATCAAGGCGTACGACACCAACCTCTCCTATGGCGGGCCCATCGTGCGCGATCGCCTGTGGTTCTTCGGCACCTATCGAAAGCTGAACACGGAGACCGCCTCTCCGGGCCTCGTCGGAAACGCGAACGCATTCGATCTCTCCCGGTGGGACTGGGTGCGGGACGACAGCCTGAACGGCCGCCTTTCGGCGGGGCGGTCGATCTACATCGGGCGCATCACGGCGCAGGTCGCCGAGAAACAGCGCGTCTCGGTCAACTGGGAGTACCAGCGGCGGTGCGACGGGTCACCGCTCAAGAGCGAGACCGACGGCTGTCACACCCGCGGCACGAACTGGGTTGCCGTGGCCGCGGGAGGGGCGACATCGCCCGAGGCCTCCAACAACTACCTCGATGTCCCGTATACCGTCCTGCAGGGCCGCTGGACGAACCCGATGACGAGCCGGCTGCTGCTGGAAGCCGGAGGCACCTACTACTCGTATCGCCACGCCGGCGGCTTCCTGTCCCTTCCCCCCGACGGCATTTTCGACATCGGCGTGACGGAACTGTCCACTGCAAACAACCCGGCGACCGGTACGCCGTACGCACCGCGTGCGAACTACACGTACCGCGCGGTCTCCGAGTACCGGGACGACACCGCCAGCCCGAACAACTGGAACGGGTCTCTGGCGTATGTGACCGGCTCGCACAGCATGAAGGTCGGCTATCAGGGTGCATACCAGGCGGCGAGCACGATCCGTCGCTCCAACCCGGCGCTGCTGTCCTACAACGTCAATCGAGGCGTTCCGACCGCGTTCACCGTGCGCATCCCTGAATGGGGAACGGCCGACCGGACCTGGACGCAGTCGGTCTTCGCCCAGGACACGTGGACCCGCGGCCGCCTGACGCTCCAGGGCGCCCTGCGGTACGACCGCGCATGGAGCTACAGCCCGGCGGGCCTCAGTGGTACCAACGTGGCGGCGCCGCAGCTCGGACTGGCCGCGATCGCGTTCCCGCGCACCCCGAGCGTGGACGCCTTCAACGACATCACGCCGCGGTTCGGCGTGGCGTACGATGTGTTCGGCACCGGGAAGACAGCGGCCAAGTTCAGTGGGGGGCGCTATCTCGGGAACGCGACCAACGGCGGCCCCTACACCCGGAACAACCCGGCCGTCCGAACCGTCAGCTCGGTGTCCAGGGGCTGGACGGACGACGGGGACATGGTCGTCGAATGCAACCTCAGCATCCTCACGGCGAACGGGGAGTGCGCGGCGCTGACCGGCAACAATCTGAACTTCGGCGGGCTCTCCGGCAACATCACACAGGTGAACCAGGACACGCTCAGGGGCTGGGGCGCGCGTGACTATGACTGGCAGTGGAGCATCGGCGTGCAGCAGGAGCTGCTCCCGCGCGTGTCGGTGGACGTCGCGTATTCGCGCCGCTCGTTCCACAGCTTCACCGCCACCGACAACCAGAATCGCGACCCGTCGCAGTACGACGCGTGGACGATCAACGCGCCGTCCGACCCGCGCCTCCCGGGCGGCGGGGGGTATCCGATTACGCTCTATACGCCGACAGCCGCGGCGGCGGCGATCCCGGCTCAGAATTACATCACATGGGAGACCGACTTCGGACCGGCCCGCTCCAGCTACTGGCAGGGGGTGGACTTCACGCTCAACGCGCGGATGCGCCAGGGACTGACCCTGCAGTTCGGCACGAACACCGGCCGCAAAATCGACGACACGTGCGCGACCGTCGTGAAGATCGACAGCCCGGATCCCCGGAACTGTCGTGACGAGCCCCCGTACCAGACGACGGTGCGCGGCCTGGCCAGCTACACCATTCCGCGCGTCGACGTGCTGGTGAGCGCGGCGATCCGCTCCCAGCCGCCGCTGGCGCGCGCGGCAACCTGGCCCGTGCCCAACAGCGTCGTCGTGACGCTCCTCGGGCGCGTGCCACCAGGCGGAACGCCGGGAGGCAACACGAACGTGGCCCTCTTCGACAACGAGCACCGGCTGTATGCGGACAATCGCCGCACGCAGGTCGACATGCGCGTGGCCAAGGTCTTCCGCTTCGGAAACAAACGGCTGGACGTCGGCGTGGACGGCGAGAACCTCCTCAACACCAATTACGTGACGGGGTACGACAACACGTACCGGTACAGCGCTGGCAACACCGACCTCGGCGGCACGTGGAACAACCCGACGGCGATCAACACGCCGCGGTACGCGCGACTGAACTTCTCCGTGAGCTTCTAGCCGTGAATCCCCTCGCGGACTGCGGACTCCCTCGTTTCTTCGCGGTTTCCGGCCAGACCGCCGCCCGGCTTGCGCCACCGGAGCCACGCGGCGCTCCCAGCGTCCGCTTCTACGGCCGCTCGCTCGCCGGGATGCAGAAAGAAGCGCTGGTCTGCACATCGGCCGGCGGCGCCTGGCGCCTGGCGAGCGACGAGGGCGCGTATCTGAACGGCCTCGACGAAGCGCCGTGTCCGCTCGCGTTCATGACAACCGGCATGGCGGCGTCCTTCATCGACGCCGTTCAGAGCGGGCTTGATACGGCGGGCATCAAGCATCGGGGTGTCCGGCTGATCCAGGACAACTACTACACGATGCAAGGCTCGATACCGCGGCGGTCGATGATTGGCGGGGCACACCCTGTTGGTGGCGGTGACGGTACACCGTCACCGTTCAGTCGAAGCTGAAGATGTCCGTCTGCGGCTGCGGCCGCTTCATCCCCTTCTCGTGATGCTCCTCCCAGAGCTGTGCCCAGGGCGGCCCATCACATCAGGCACCTTGTACGGAATCACCGTGCCCGGAGCCACCGGCATTGCGCGGCCCTCGATCGGGTAGATCGTCGGGATGCACTCGATGAACCTGAACGGGTCGCCTTCCTCGAAGCCGCTGGCCCGCTCGAGGTGACGGACCATCCGGATCGGCTCCACCAGCCCCTCGGGATCGTAGAAGATGCCCTCGTGCGTGAGGCCGATGAACGTGCCGGCAGCGTCACGTCTGGGCGTGTAGATCTCGACGGTCTGCAGCTTGTTCGTTGCCGACGCGGCCGGCATTGGCTTTGGTGGCTTCAATGCGATTGATGACTTCCACGTACGCTCGCGCGGCGGATTCGAGAATATTGGTGCTGATGCCCGCGCCGCGATAGGTGCGACCGTTGTATTCGACGGTGAGCAGCGCTTCCCCCTGCGCGTCCTCGCCGACGGTCACGCTGTGTACTTCGAACTTGCGCAGTTGCACATGCATTCCGGTTGCATGGTCGATGGCTTTCACCACGGCGTCGACGGGTCCCTCGGCGATTTGATCGTGGACCACGACACGGCCGTCGGTGTGCACGAGCGTGATCGTCACGCGCGCCGGTTGATTGTCGTGCGTGGCGACGCGCAGCGATTGCAGCGACCAGGGCTTCGCGGCTTCGTTCCCGGAGCGCATGACCAACGCTTCGATGTCGCCGTCGAAGAGCTCCTTCTTCTCATCGGCCAATGCTTTGAATTCGTCGAACAGTCGATTGAGTTCGCCGGCGCTGACCTCAAAGCCGAGCTCCTTCACGCGCTCGCGAAACGCGTGACGGCCGCTATGCTTGCCGAGCACGAGAGTGGTGCGCGACAGCCCCACATCTTGGGGACGCATAATCTCGTACGTCGAATGATGCTTGAGCATTCCGTGTTGATGAATGCCGGCTTCGTGCGCGAACGCGTTTTCACCGACGATAGCTTTATTACGCGGAATGGGCATGCCGGTGATCTGCGACACCAGGCGACTCGTTGGAAAGAGGCGTGTCGCCTGAATCCCGGTATGCACTCCCAACACATTCTCGCGGGTCTTGATCGCCATCGCCGCTTCCTCGAGCGAGCAATTGCCGGCGCGTTCGCCGATGCCGTTGATCGTGCATTCGATTTGCCGTGCGCCGGCCCGTACGGCAGCTAAACTGTTTGCGACCGCCATCCCCAGGTCGTTGTGGCAGTGAACGGAGAGCACGGCCCTGTCGATATTGCGCACGTGGCGTTTCAGGTACGAGAAGACTTCGTAGAATTCTTCGGGCACCGCATAGCCGACGGTATCGGGGACATTGATCGTGGTGGCGCCAGCGTCGATAGCGGCTTCAACCACCTGCGCGAGAAACTCGAGCTCAGTGCGCGATGCGTCTTCTGGCGAGAATTCCACGTCGGCGCATACACTGCGTGCGAGAGTCACGCCCTCGACCGCCATATGGACGATCTGCTCTTTCGCCATGTTGAGTTTGTATTCGCGATGAATGGCGCTGGTGGCGAGGAATACGTGGATGCGCGGACGCGCGGCATCCTTCAACGCGCGCCATGCGGCGTCAATGTCTTCTCGATTGCAGCGCGCCAGGCCCGCGATGATCGGGCCATGTACGTCGCGAGCCACCAGATTCACCGACTCCCAATCGCCGCGCGAGGCGATCGGGAAACCGGCTTCGATGACGTCGACCCCAAGTTCCGCGAGCGCCTTCGCCACCCGCAGCTTTTCCGGGGCCGTCATGCTGCAGCCCGGCGACTGCTCGCCGTCGCGCAGCGTGGTGTCGAAGATGAGGACGCGGCTGGGGTCGGCCATACGCTGCCGTTATCTCGACGACGGTGTGGCACAGGCGAAGTTCGTGGCGTCGTTCACGTCGCCCGAGCCGCGATATTGCGCCACCTGCGGATAGGGGCACAGCGGCCGGGTCAGCGGCGTCGACGGATCATCGGTGGCACGCCCGGTGCCGACCAGGCGTTCCGGCGCGACGCCTTGCTCGACCCATCGTTCCAGTGCGGTGAAGACATCGCGCTCAGGATCCCGGCGGGTAGCCGCTCCATTGCCTCCGTTGCCGAAACTGTTCGCACCCGAGCCGCCACCGCAGTGCGCCATCCCGGGCACGAGAAACAGCCGGTAGAAGTTGTCGGTCGGCGGCGCGCCAGGCGTGCGCGCATCCGGGTGTTTCGAGAGGAAGGCGCGCACCGTCTCGTAATACTCGATCGAATTCGTCGCCGGAATGGCGGCGTCTCCCCAGCCGTGGTACTGGATGAGCTTCCCGCCCGACGCACGGAATGACCGCAAGTCAGGGCTGGTCGCGTTGAGGACCGGTCCCGCCTTGGCATCGCCGATGCTCACGTCGCGATCGAAGTCGAGGGTGCGGAAGTCCCACTTCGGATCCTCGAACACCGCTGCCCCGTAGTAACTGTTGCCGAACGCGAACTGAATGGCGCCGGCCGGATCCGCCGGCGTGATCCATGCGGCCCAGCCGCCGGGGACCGCTTCCGTCCCCACCGGCTGTCCGACGAACAGGCGTTCCTGCGTACGCGGATTGCGCGGTCCCTCGTAGACCTTCTGCAGCGCATCGACCTGGGCTGTGGACAGACAATCAGCCGCGTCCGCTCCCTTGCAGACGAGCACGGCCGGGTCGAACGTGCAGGCGCGCGGATTCTCGATCAAGCCGTCAGCTACGCCGTCGAGAGGATCGCATGCCGCCATGACGGCGCGCTGGATGACGGGGAGCGTGGCGGGCGGGATCGCGCTGTCCGGCGTGGCCAGGAGCGCGCGTTCGTTCCACACGAACGCGGTGAACAAGCGCGACCAGTTGTTCGCCGGGGCGCCGGCGAGGATGCCGTTGAAGTCTTCCGGAAAGCGCTGCGCCTCCATCAGGGCTTCGCGGCCACCGTTGGAGCAGCCGTTGAAGTAGCTGCGCTCCGGGTCCCGGCCGTAGAACGCGCGGATGATCGCTTTCGACTGCACAGCCGTCTCATGCACGGCGCGATACCCGAAGTCGATCAGTTTCTCTGGATGCCCGATGGCCCAGTTCGCGCCGCCCCCGACATGGCCATTATCGGTGCCGGCAACGGCGTAGCCCCGGCGCAACGGCTCGGCAAAGGAAGCCGTGTTGATGGCGCCTGCCCAGCCACCGTTGCCTTCCTGGCGGTACTTGCCGTTCCAGGCGGTAGCCGCCGGCAGCCACAGGGCAAACTTGATGTCAGAATCGCGGCTTGGACGTGTCACGCCGCGGACGTCGCAATGGGCGGGTACCGGGCCAGAACTCGCCGGCGGCGCACCCGGAGCGGTGGGCGCCGGTGCAGCGCCTTCCGGCACGCTCGCCGCCGAGGTGATGAGCGTGTAGGGCAGCTTCAGGTTCACCAGGTTCTCGCACCCTTGCTGCGCATACGCAGCATGGCTGCCGAACAGGACAGCCGCCGGTATGAGCCACGAGACTCTTGTCAGCACGTTGTCTCCTCTCTGCGCGACCCTCAGGTCGGCTCCACGTCGGTCACCCGGGCGAGGGCCAGCTCCGCCACGGTCATCTCCCGCATCCTGAACTTCTGCACCTTCCCGGTGACGGTCATCGGGAATTCCCTGGTGAACCGGATATACCGCGGGATCTTGTAGGCGGCGATCTGGCCGCGACAGAAATCGCGAAACTCCTCCGCGGTTGCGGTGACTCCGTCACGCAGCCGGATCCACGCGCAGACCTCTTCGCCGTACTTGTGATCGGGCACGCCAATTACCTGCACCTCGCTGACCTTCTCATGCGTGTGCAGGAACTCTTCAATCTCGCGTGGATAGACGTTCTCACCCCCTCGGATGATCATGTCCTTGATGCGGCCGGTGATCGCCACGTAGCCGTCGCCGTTCATGACGGCGAGGTCGCCGCTGTGCATCCAGCGCGCCGCGTCGATCGCGGCGGCGGTCGCGTCGTCATCGTTCCAGTACCCGAGCATGACGGCGTAGCCGCGCGTGCAGAGCTCCCCAGGCGTGCCGCGCGGAACGGTTGCGCCGGTGTCTGGGTGGACGATCTTGCATTCGAGGTGTGGCAGCACGCGGCCGACTGTCGACACCCGAAGCTCGATCGGATCGTCGATTTGGGACTGGAACGACACCGGGGACGTTTCGGTCATGCCGTAGCAGATGGTGATCTGCGGTACGTGCATGCGGCCGATGACGTGGCGCATGACGTCAATCGGACACGGAGCGCCGGCCATGATTCCGGTGCGCAGTGTCTCGAGCTGGACGCTGCTGAAGCCGGGATGGTCCAGCTGCGCGATGAACATCGTCGGCACCCCGTAGATGGACGTGCAGGCCTGCGCCTCGATCGCCCGCAGCGTGGCGTCCGGATCGAACGACTCACTCGGGATGACCACGGCGCTGCCATGCATGACGGCCGCCATGTTGCCAAGCACGCAGCCGAAGCAGTGATAGAACGGGACCGGCAGGCAAATCCTGTCGTGTTCCGTGTAGCGCAACACTTCGCCAACGAAGTACCCGTTGTTCAGAATGTTGTGGTGGGAGAGCGTCGCACCTTTCGGTGACCCCGTCGTGCCGGAGGTGTACTGAATGTTGATCGGGTCGTCGAACTGCAGCGCCGTTTCACGCGCCTCGAGCTCGCGCGCGGCGATTCGATTGCCGAGGTCCAGAAAGTCGGCCCAGGCGATTCCACCCGGTTGCGCGTCGGTGCCGAGGTAAATGACACGGCGAAGCGCCGGCAGCCGTTCCGCTGCGATTGGCCCCGTCCGGGTCGCCGTCAGTTCCGGCACGAGTCCCAGCAGCATGTCCACATAATCCGTCGCGCGAAACCCCCGGGCGGTGATGAGCACGCTCACACCCGAATGGGTCAGCGCATACTCCAGCTCCCGCAGGCGGTAGGCCGGATTGATGTTCACGAGGACGGCGCCGACCTTTGCCGCCGCGTATTGCGTGATCATCCACTCCGCGCGGTTACCGCTCCAGACGCCGACGCGGTCGCCGCGCTGCACCCCGAGCGCAATCAGCGCGCGGGCCGCGCGATCGGCCTCGTGGCGGAGATCGCGGTACGAGTAGCGCAGCTGCTGATGACATGCCACGAGGGCGTCGCGGTCGCCCCAGCGTTCGGCCGCACGGTTCAGGGCGCCGCCGAGGGTGTCCGCGATCAGAGGGGTGGTCCCGACGCCGTGAACGTACGAGAGGGTCATCTCGATGCCCTCATGGCGATTGGCGCTTTTCGCGAGGCGCGGTCCTCGCCCGTGCTCCGCACGGCCTCGACGAAGTCCTCGACCGCACTTGGCTGTCCGTCGTTGTCGCGGAAGACGAGCGTCCACGCACTGGCTGCCCGCGCCGCCGACAGGGGAATCACGACCAGTCCGGCAGGGGCGGTGAGGCTCGAGACAACGGCGCGCGGAACGATCCCGATGCCGAGGCCGTTGACAACCGCCTGCTTCAAGCTGTCAACGCCCGGCATGACGACAAACAATCCCGTGGGAGGCGCGGAATCATCGGTGGCACACGTCAATTCGGGCGTCGGCAGTGGCACACCAGCCAGCGTGACCAGCCGGTCGGAATGCAGAATCGTCATCGGCAGCTCGCGCCAGGACGCACAGGGATGTCTCTTGGGCAGCAGGACGCAGAAGCCAGCAGACAGGACGGGCACTCGCACGGAGGACAACGGCGCGGGCACACGTTCCCTGGTCGTCACGCCGAGGTCGATGGTCCCCGCGCCGACTTCCCCAAGGATGTCCAGGTCGGCCACGCGCCGGAATTCGATGCTGACGTGGGGCCGTTTGGCGAGGAAGATCGACAGCGCCGGCAGCAGGAGGTGCGCGCCTGGTTCATCACCGCCGATCCGCAGGACCGCGCGGTCCCGCTGTGAGAGTTGCCGAATCATGGCCGCCGCTTCGTCGGCCATTCGGAGCAATCCGATCGCCTTGGGCAGAAGCGCATCGCCTGCCTGCGTGAGCGTGGCGGACTTCGTGCTGCGATCGAACAAACGCTCGCACAGATCCTCTTCAAGGCGGCGGATAGCTTGGCTCACCGCCGGCTGGGTGCGACAGAGTTTGAGCGCGGCCCGCGAGAAGCTGTGTTCGGCGGCGACCGTGACGAAGACTTTGAGTTCTTCGAGCTCCATGCGTCCTCAAAAAGCAAAAGGGCCATCACCCGTGTCGGATGATGGCCCTTTGTGTGCTGAACTGTGGAAACTACATCATCCGGTGGCGAGGGTGCTTCCCAGAAGCAGCCCCAGGCTAAGCAGGAGGACGCCAAGCACCAGTGCGAGGATCGACAGGACCGACACGTCGGGCGTCAGTGCCACGACGCTGGAGTTGTCGCCGATCCTCAGCCGGTTCATGAAGGCGGATTATGGCTGCACCAGCTTCGCGTGTCAACAGTCAGTCCCTTGGTTCGGGCGGGACACTACCGATGCTGCCGTCATCAAGGCGACCGTAATGCCCGTCGAAAGGATCGCCAGATGCCGCCACCAGTGGGTTGCGGATTGCTGATCGTACTGGCTGCGGCAACCGCCTCCGCCGAAATCTCGGTGCGATTGAGCAACCAGCAGCTCACGGACCAGCCTGACGTGATCGTGGTCGGGCCTGCCACTGGGTGCCACCCCATTTGGCTTTTCCAGCCCTCGCGTGGGATGCTCGACCAGCTGGATACAACGTGTCACGGAAAGGAGCTCGTCATGCGTCGATTCCGCGGCCTGCCTTTCATGTCGATCGTCGCGCTGCTCACGTTCGCGACTGCCTCGGGGAGTCAACCCGCCGGTGGCCAGCAGCCGGCACCGGCGCAAGGGACGCTGGAACGCATCACAGTCCACGGTCGTGCGCTCGAGGGCAATCTCGAGGGCGACTCACCGGATCGTCCGGTAGTCGTCTATCTGCCGCCCGGCTACACGCGGGACGCGAACCGCCGCTACCCGGTGCTGTACTTCCTGCACGGCTACACCGCCACCGCCGAGGCCTACGTCAAGTCGCTCGCGATCCCGGACTCGATCGATCGCGCGATCGCGGCCGGCGCGCGCGAGATGATCGTCGTCATTCCCGACGCGTTCACGAAGTACAGCGGCAGCATGTTCTCGAACTCACCGACCACGGGCTTCTGGGAGACGTTCGTCGCCGACGATCTCACGGCGTACATCGACAGGCGCTACCGCACCATTGCGTCGAAGGAGGGCCGAGGCCTCGCCGGGCACTCGATGGGCGGCTACGGGACGATGCGCATCGGCATGAAGCAGCCGCATGCCTTCGGCGCGCTGTATGCGATGAGCTCGTGCTGCCTCATGAACGATCCCGCTGCCGGTCGCGGCGGCGCAGCCGGTCGCGGCGACGCCGGACGTGGCGCGCCCCAGGGCCGCGGGGCGGGTCAGGGCGCGGGTCAGGGTCGTGGCGGCGGGATGGCCAACGCGCTGTCCGCGCAGGCGGCGGCGTGGGCGCCCAACCCGAAGAATCCGCCGCAGTTCTTCGACCTGCCGACGAAGGACGGCGAGGTCCAACTGCTCGTCGCCGCCAAGTGGGTCGCCAACTCGCCGCTCGTGTTCGTCGATCAGTACGTACCGTCGCTCAGGTCCATGCGTGCCGTCGCGCTCGATATCGGCGACCGGGATCCGTTCGTCACCACGAATCGCCAGCTCGCCGACGCGCTGACGCGCCTGGACGTGCCGCACACGTTCGAGGTGTACGAGGGCGACCACGGCAACCGCATCCGCGAGCGGTTCGAAATGAACGTGCTGCCGTTCTTCTCGCGTCAGCTCACGGCACCCTGAAATCGCCCAGGGGCGGCGGGGTCACGCGACGCTGCGCGGGAACCGGCAGCTGTGGAATCCACCCGTACGGCACGCGATAGGCGCGGTAGACCGCGTTCGACTGGTTAACGCCGCTGAACATCGGGAACATGTATTCCCAGACGATGGCGCCTTCGCGCGTGACCTCGAACATCCGTCCGCCGGCGCCGGCGGTGATGAGCGTGTTGCCGGTCGGCAGCCGCTGCGCGCCGCTGATGTTGGTGCTGAAGAACCTGGGGTTCGTGTAGGACCAGACGAGCTGCAGCGTCACCGGGTTGATCTCGAGCACCCGTGAAGTCGCGCGCTGGAACGCGCCGCGTCCCTCGGGCGCGATCGGACTGGCGAAGCCGTAGCCGCTCGAGCCGCCGTTGTCGAACACGAGGAGATTTCCTGCGCCCGGCAGTCCCTTCGGGATCAGGTGTGGATGGTGCTGACCGATAATCTGCCGGATCGCGCGCAGCTCCGGTGACGCGCTGAAGTCGGGGCCCATTCTCCAGACGATCGACCCGTCGCGGGCCACGACGGCGATGATGCTGGCTTCGCGGCTGCTGATGATGACGTTGTCGGGCGCGAAGCGCATATCGCCGTTGTCGTACCACTGGTTCGGCCCGACGTAGGTCGCCGAGTTGACGTGCAGCCAGTCGAAGCTGCCGCGCGCCTTGTTGAACGCCGCGGCTTTTCTGATCACCGCCCGCGCATCCGGCGCGAACCCCATCTCGTCGATGTGGTCGCCCGCCAGCCACTCCCACACGATCTCGCCCGTCGCGTTCACCTCGATGATTCGGTCGTCTCCGAGCATCACGTCGGCGACCTTCGGCTGCATCCGATCGGTGTGCGCCAGGATCAGCGTCGTGCGCCCCGCGGTCGAGGGCGTGTACTCCGGCGAGTAGTAGCCGGCCGGAAAGTCGTCGCGCTGCCAGTCGTGGTGCTGGCGCGCCGACCAGATCATCCCTTGCGGCGCTGTGATCTCCTCGCTGCGGTTGAACTGCCACACCACCGTTCCGTCGAAGTCGCGCTGAATCAGCTCGAGCGATTCCTGATGCGGCGGTCGGGCTCCGCGGGCAGCGATGACGTGCCCCCCGGGCAACACGCGCGCCGGGCCGCCCGCGGAGTTGTTGAACCCATCCCAGCGTTTGACCACGGTGCCGTTCATGTCGATGACGAGCACGGCCTGCGTCCCGAGCGGCGACAGCACCGTGAATCCGTTCCACGACCGATCCGGGTCGTAGATCGTCGTGCCCGTGGGATACACCATCTGCGCCGAGGGTCCCGACGAGAGCAGGGACACCGCGATCGACGCTGCACACGCCGCTATCAATCGTGTCATACAGGTGCGGAGGCTACTACGTCGGCGCGGTCGCGTCTCCGTCAAAATTCAGGCAAATAGACCGCCCCTCCCCCGCAGCGGCGCGAGTCGGGCGTAAAATCGCCGAGAGGGAGCGAAGACATGAAAGCTCGCATCATCCTGACGATCGCAGCGAGTCTGGTGACGGTCTCGGCATCGATGCACCTGGCCGGGCTGCCGCGCCCCGCCGACGCGCAGACCAGCCGGGAGGGAACGTGGACGGGGCGCACGCTCTGGGGCGATCCCGACCTGCAGGGCGAATGGACGGCCGAAGGGGAATACGGCGTGCCGTTCGAGCGGCCGCCGCAGTTCGGCACGCGGCAGTTCCTCACCGACGAGGAATACGCGAAGCGACTCGAGGACGTCCGGATCCGCGACGAACGAGATCTGGCCCCTGTGGACGTCCTCTCGGGAAAGGTGGACGCGCCGAACGCCCCGATCCCGCATTGGCGCGAATACAACACCACCTCGCGGCGGACCTCGATCGTGATCGATCCTCCGGACGGACGACTCCCTCCGCGAACACCGACGGCCAGGCCGGTTCCGGTGCAGCGCTGTGGCAGCCTGCAACGGGGCGAGCCATGCGACAGCTACGAGGATTACAACCTCGGCGTCCGATGCATCGTGCACGGTGGAGGCTTTCCCGACGCGATGTTTCCAGCCGTCTACAACGCGAATTTCAGGGTCGTCCAGGCACCCGGTCTCGTCGCCATCGCCTACGAACTGATTCACGACGCCCGCGTGATTCCGATCGACTCGTCACCGCAGCGGGACGGGCCGCTGCTGTCGCCCGAGATCCGCATGTACATGGGTGCCGCGCGCGGTCGCTGGGAAGGCGCAACCCTGGTCGTGGAGACAGGCAACCTGAAGGCACACACCCGCGGCGCCTCGCCGGGGCTGCGACTGGTCGAGCGGTTCACACGTACGGGACGCGACGCGATCCGGTACGAGGTGACGTTCATCGACCCGGCGACGTGGACCGCGCCGTGGACCGCGGCGCTCGACTTGAAGGCGCGGCCGGACGATGCCGGCGTGTTCGAGTACGCGTGTCACGAGGGGAACTACGGCATGCGGTACATGCTGTCGGCGTCGCGGCACCTCGAGCGCACGGGCCAGGGCGGAACGCCACAGCCCTCGCAGGAACAGCGGTAGAGTCGTCCTGTCGTGGCGCAAGGTGACCGGGCGCACTCCACACGAGACCGCGCCGGCGGCTGCCTCGCCTCGACAGTCCGCCGGCGGTCCACCTGCGGACCCGTTATCGGAAGAGCAGCGTTGCGAGGTGATACAGGTCGTTCTTCCAGACGGGGAACGTGTGCGCACCGCCCACGTCGATGTGCCAGATGTGGGGGACGTTCTGCTCCGCCAGGTAGTTGTGCACGCCCTCGCTGATGTTGAACAGCGAATCCTGATCGCCGCACGAGACCCACAGCAGCTTCAGCATCTGACGGGCCGCCGCCGGGTCTTTCACGAGCTGTGCCGGCTGCGAGGTGTTGGGCGCGGACGAGAAGCCTCCGACCCAGGCGAACGTCTCGAGGTTGCCCAGACCGAAGTTCAACGACTGCCCGCCGCCCATCGACAGGCCGGCGAGCGCGCGGTGCTCGCGATCGGCCTGCACCGAGTAGCGCGACTCGATGTGCGGGATGAGATCCGCGATCAGTTCGCGCTCGAAGGCCGCGTAGGCCTGGAACTCGACGCCCATGCCTGCGCCGCCCCGTCCGCCGGCGCCGGCCCCGCCAGCGACCTGCCCGCGTCCCGCCGCGCTGGCATCCGGCGCGGCGCCGCGACCGGCTCCGGCGCCACCTGCAGGACCGCCTCCAGGATCACCCCTGCGGCCACCACGGCGGCCGAACGCGGTGGACGGCTCGTTCGACGCCCGACCGTTGGGCATGACGACGATCATCGGCACGGCCCTGTTGGCGGTGATCAGGTTGTCGAGGATGCTGTCGGCGGCGCCGAACTGGGTCCAGTGGGTCTCGTTGCCGCCAATCCCGTGCAGCAGATAGAGCACCGGGTACTGCCGGGCGGGCGAGTAGCCTGGCGGGGTGTAGACCATGGCCGGTCGCTTCCCGCCGGTCACCGTCGACGCGTACTCGATCCGTTCGACGCGACCGGCCGCGATGCCCGGCCGCCGCGCGTCGAACCCTTCCGGCGCCGGAGCAAACGCCGGCGGCGCTGCCGTCTGGGCGAGCAGCGCAGCCGCACACACGGCCCAGCCGACCATTGCCACCACCGGAACCGACGCGATCGCCGATCTCACTCTAACCATGTCGTATCTCCTCTCCATCAGCATCGCGCACGCCACAGCGGCTACACGAAACCAGCCATCTACGTGTCCAGACATCACCAGCCGGTCGCGACCGCGACGAACAGACATGTCAGCGAGAGCCAGCGATGACGCCTGTCTCCTCCAGCGGGGCGGGGGGGCGATAAACGAATCCTGTCGCCACGGCGCTGATCACCGCCCGACACATCGTCATTGCGCCACCCTCACCTCGACGATCAGGCCGTTGTTGTCCGTGAAGCGAACGACATCGGGCTCGTCCGCCGCTGGAAGCACGCGCCCGCCGAGCTCCCGCAGCCGTGCTTCCAGCGCGCCGCGGTCGAACGGCGCCACCGTGATCGCGTAATGCGCGATCGTGGGCGCCTGCCCAGGCGACACCTGCTCCAGGGCGAGACGCGTATTGCGCTCCAGGTGAAACCACACGCGCCCGTCCGCGTTGCGCGGCCGCTCGGCCGCAGTGCCGTAGACCAGCCGGTAGTACGGAAGCGACTGCTCCAGGCTGCTGACACGCAGCAGCACATGATCGACGCCGCGCGGTGTCAGGAGCCCGTCACGCTCGACGGTGAGCGGCGACGGGACTGCCGCCCCTACCAGGCCCGCCGGAGGCTGAAACAGCTGCAACTCGAGCTTGTCGGGATCCGGCCACATGCCGGTGGGGCCGGCGGCGGCGACGCCATAGCCGGCCGCCTGCAGTACGCTGGCCACGCCCGCACGATCGTAGACCTTGGCCAGCGCGCAGTAGTGCCCGATGGCTGGCGCCCGTCCACCCGCCGCGCCGATGGCGATGTAGCCCACCTGCCGATCGGGGGGAAGGTCGCCGAGCAGCACGAAGTAGCGCAGCGTGTCGCGCACCGGCTGCTGATGCAGCGCGGACCTGAAGATGCGCGCGTAGAACCGTGCCGAGGCCGCAGGATCCGGCACGATGATGTCGAGATGTTCGAGGCCCAGGTTGTCGAGCGGCAGCGCCCGCGGCGCGGGCGTCTGCGCGCCGAGCACGGCCACCAGCGTCGCCAGAGATACGCCGGCCGCGAGCGCGCCGGTCCACGACGGAGACGGTAATCGCATCACACTGGTCCATCTGCCGGCGTGACCGGCTGGATTGTCGAGAATGAGCCGAGCAGGCTCGATAGTTCGAGAGGAGCCTCGCGAGAGATCGTCTGCCGGGCGTCGTTGAGCGACGCTGCGGCGCTGACACCGCGCCGGAGGTTGAGCATGACGACGTGGACCATGGCCCGGCGGCGTTCGAGAAAGGCGAGCGCGCGCGTGACTTCCTCGCTCGAGTAGCTGACCGCCTCCGGGGCGCTCGTCGAGACCATGAGGACCGGGACCGACGCGATGCGGTTCGTCTCTTTCAGGGCGGTGTCGTAGCGCCG
>CAZEMI010000190.1:0-33670 GCA_964513235.1 uncultured Acidobacterium sp. | reverse complement strand
CACGTTCGGCGTGTTGGTGATGCTGACGTCGCCGCTGACCGCCTCGATCCGCACTTCGCCGCGCACGTTCGACACGGTGAGATCGCCCGACACCGACCTGAGCGACACCGCGACGGCCGCGGGGACCTCGATCACGTAATCGACGCTTGCGGAAATGCTGTTGCGGCGCGTCGAGGTGCGGCGCGGGTAGATGGTCCGCACTTCCACGCGGTTGTTGACGCTGGTGACGTCGATTCGCAATGCGGCCAGCAGCCGCCTGGCCTCGTCGGCATCGCGATGGCGCACGCGCTTGGTCGCCTCGATCGTGATTTCCGATCCGCCGCCGCCGGTGACGCGCACGTCGCCGGCCAGGTGCGACAGGTCGAGCACCGCGTTGTCGCCGGCCTTCACCGAGCGCGTGAACTTCTCAATCTGCTCGGGGCCCTGCCGCTGTTCGGCGTAGCGGTCGAACCACGCGCTGCGCGGGTGGTCGTCGAGAGCCAGGCCGCGCAGCGTCACCGCCGCGCGCGCCGGGGCCGCCGGCGCCGCCAGCGCGGCGCCAATCATCACGTGGATAAGAAGGGTTCTGATCCGCATACGCAGCTACTGTGACAGGGTCTGGAACCGGCGTCCCGCCTCGGCTTGATTGCCCTTCCGCATCTCGTTGATCAACTCCACGGTCTGCTGCAGCAGAGCGACCTTGGTCCGCAGCGCGTCGAACAGCCCGTCTTGCGCGTTGGTGCTCGACGGCTGTGCCCGCAGCGCGACGCGGTTCTCGCTGATCGCCTGGTCGATCACCGTCAGGTTCTTCTGCAGCACCGCCGCGACTTCGGGATCGAGCTCACCGGTGTCCTTGTTCGCGATGGTCTGCAGGTCGTCGATCGCTTTCTGGTAATGCCGTTCGGCGGCTTCGAACTCGGCCGCCACCGATTCGACGGTGACCTCGGGCGGGGCTTGGGCCGCCGCATCCGGCGCGGCGTTCCGGTTCAGCAGCGGCAGCAAGCCGATCACGGTGGCGAGCAGCAACGCCGCCGCCGCGCCCAGCCACACCGGCCAACCGCCTTCGCCAAGGCTACGGCGGATCGCACCGGGCATCGCGAGCAGGCGGCCGCGCGGCGCCGGCTCCGCGGCGATCGCCGCCTGCAGTTTCGACCACAACGCGGCACCCGGCTCGCGCCGATCGAGCATGAAGGCCGAGGCGCGAATGCTGCGCAGGTCGGTGACCAGCGCCCGGCAGTCGGCGCAGACCTCGAGATGCCGCTCGATGTCCCGCTGGTAGGCGGGTTCGAGACGCCCGTCGACCAGGTCGACGAGGACATCACTCTGGAGATCGGCGCACTTCATATCTTCTGCAATAACGAATAACGAATAACGAATAAAGATCAATTCTCGATTTTCCTTGCCCCATGCGCCAGATACCAGCGAATCCGCATCCGCGCCTTGTGCACCTGCGATTTCGACGTCCCTTCCGAGATGCCGAGCATCACGCCCACTTCCTGGTGACCGAATCCTTCCACATCGTGGAGCAAGAACGCCGCCCGGCACGCCGGCGGCAGCGCTTCGATCGCGCGCTCGAGGTCAATGCGGCTCACCGCGCCAACCAGCGGCACCGGCGACGCCACGGGTGGGGCATCGGGCTCGTCCAGCGAATCGGTCTGCTGGCCCATCCGCGTCTGGCGGTTCCGCAGCACGTCGAGGCAGTGGTTCATTGCCAGTCGATACAACCACGTCCCCAACGACGATTCGCCGCGGAAACTCCCCAGCTTGCGATACGCCAGCAGGAAAATGTCCTGCAGCAGATCGTCCGCTTCGCCGTGACCGCCGATCATCCGGCTCGCCAGATTGTAGAGCCGGGTGGCATGCTGCCGGTACAGCGCCTCAAACGCTGAGCCGTCACCCGACCGGATACGCCCGACCAGTTCGAGGTCGGCGTTTCTCACGTCACTTCTAGGGTTAGACGGCGACATGTCAGGGGAGGTTGATAGGTCGAGGGCTTTGATCGTCACCAGGTGCCGCCACGCACACACAGAGACGTGTCAGACCACGAAATGGTTCGTATTTATTTGCCCTGCCGTAGCTTAGGGGCGGAGGCGGGCCAGCGGATGCGGGCAAATCCGACCACCCGCCCTGGGGCCACCGTCAGGCCTTCGGCGGCCAGCAGCGAGCGCTTGAGCGCCAGGCTGGAATAGCCGCCGAGCCGGCCGCCGGCGGCGATTACGCGGTGGTAGGGCAGCCCGGACCGATCGGCCTGGCGCAGGATATTGCCGACGGCCCGGGCCGCGCCCGGCCGTCCCGCCAGCCTGGCCACGTCGCCATAGGTCGCCACGCGACCCACGGGAATGCGTGACACCACTGTCAGGACCTTGCGCTCGAACGCGGTCATCGGCCAATGGTGATCTTGAATCGGACGCTCGTGCCGCCGAGGTTCGACTCGTCGAAGACTGCAGAGACGCCGCCCTTACCGATGGCGTCGGGTACGGAGGTCCAGTTCAGTTCCCACGCTACGCCAATCCACTGTTCCACCTGGAATGCCGCGCCGCCCGCAAGATGGTAACCGCCGAAACGCTCGTCGACGTTCTCGGCATCGGTGGCGAAATCGGAGACCTCCTTGTAGCCGTATGATGTGAGGCCACCTGCGACGTAGGGACGAAATTGCGGCGCCCCGCGGAGGCGGAATTGCCACCCTCCGCTCACCTCGAGCGGAGTGATGCTGACCGTCAGCGGAATGCCAAGCAAGAATTCTTCACCCTCGAACACCAGCGCACGAACGCCAGTGCTGCGATAGCGCCAGGCGCCGATGTTGACGAAGAGCCCGCCGACCGGCAAACCCACGCGCGCGCCGCCGCCAAAGATCGATCCGAAGGCGCTGCCGACGGCGACATCAAAGGTATCGGCGGCGATGAAGTTGATCCGGCCAAACATCACGTAGCCGCCAAGCTCAATGGCGCGAGATGGTGTGGGCGCCTGAGGCCGCGGAGGAGGGCTGGCTTGCGCGCGCGCGTCACTCGCCCCCGGCCCAGCGAGCAGCGCCGCGAGCCCCAGGGAGAGGAGAGCGCGCGCGCTCATCGTGCCAGCCCAAGGCCGCGTAACGTCGCGCGAGGATTAATCAGGCCGTAGCCAAACTGATCGTCTCGTCCTGGCGCGCCCTTGTCGGTCGCGAACTGTTTCATCGCGGCTTCGATCGCCGCGGGATTGGTGAGGCCTTGCTGCATCAGCAGGGCTGCAAACCCGGCCACGTGTGGTGTCGCCATCGAGGTGCCCTGGAAGAAGTAATACGCGAAGGCATCGGCCCGCGGCGGTCCGTACTGCGACACCGGGCGGTCGAACGTTTCGAGCAGATCGAGGTCGAGCGTCTGTTGGACGATGCCGGCGGTGGTGCCGCCTTGCCGCTGATCGCCGCCCGGCGCGGCAATCTCCACATATGAGCCCGTCGTCGAGTAGTAGGCGAGGTCGAGCGTGCGGCCGACGGCGGCCACGGCCACCATCCCGGCGATGTCGGGCGCCGGTTGCGCGAGGCGATTGGGCTGGTTGCCGCCATCGCGGGTATTGCCCGCGGCGACGGCGATGAAGCAGCCGCGGCTGACGGCATAGCGCAGGGCATCGATCACCACCGGCGCCGGACCGCCGACCGTGCGGCCGATGCTGAGGTTAATCACCTTCGCGCCGTTGTCCGCGGCGTAGCGGATGCCGCGCGCCACCACATCGTCGGTACCGTCGAACGGGCTCGAGAAGATCTCGTCCCACACGCCCTGGATGATCTTCACCGGCATCAACCGCACGTTGTAGGCCATGCCCGCGGTGCCGGTGTTGTTGTTGGTCAGCTGTCCAATGGTGCCGGCCACGTGCGTGCCGTGGCCATCGAGATCGAGCGGCAGGTCGTCGTTCCAGATGAAGTCGCGCGGCGCGACGAATCGCGACGACGCGCTCGTGCCGAGCTCGGGCGCGGCGGCAAACGGCAGCTCCACCCGGCCGAGCGCGGGATACAGGGGCCCGTTCGGCGTGAGGCGAAACGAGAAGCGCGAGTGGTAGCCGACGGTGATCGAACGAAACGCCATGCCGCTGTCGAGTACGGCGACGATGATGTCGCTGGTCGCGCCCGGTTGGATGTCCCACGCGCGCTCCATGTCGATGGCGGGGAAGTTCCATTGACTCGCGTAGATCGGGTCGTTGGGCCGCGCCATCGCGTAGTTGCGATACCGCGCCTGCGCGTATTCGACATCGGGCCGCTGCTGCATCGCCGCGGCGACCGCTTCCGGATCCGTCGACATCGGGATCGGCAGCACGTCGAAGTCGTCGGGATCGTTCTTGAACTTGACGATGATCGAGCCCGGCAGGTACGGGCGGCGATCGACGCCCTCCTTCACGACGCGCTGGGCCTCGGCGCGCTCGCGCGCGGCGCGCGGCGGATCCTGGGCGCGCAACCCGCGATCGATCGCCGGCAGTCCGATGTCTTGAATGATGGCGCGATGGGGAGGCGAGGGTGGCAGCTGGCCCTCGCCCACCGCCGCGGATAGACCCACGGCGGCCACGACGGCCGCAAGGTACTTCATGTCGTCATGTTAAGGGGTTTTTAATTCCTAACTTTTAACAATTAATCAGAGGAACGTCAGCGGATCGATTCCGTACTCCGCGGGATCGAGGACGGCGGTGACGGATTTGGGACCGGGAACCTCCTCCTGCGCCTCGAACAGGTTCACTTCGAACGGGGTCGCGAGATGCTCGCCGGCGCTGGTGACGATGATCTTGACGCGCGGCTTGAAGGGGTCGGGCGCGTGCACCGCCATCACCACGGCGAGGGCGCCGTTGTCGAGCCGGACGAGATTGCCCGGCGGATAGATGCCCAGCAGCTGGGTAAAGCGCCGCACCAGGTTCTGATCGAACTGGTGGCCATCATTGCGCTTCAGCACTTCGAGAATCCGGTCCGACGGGAACGCCTGCTGGTAGGCGCGCTGCGATCGCATCGCATCGTAGACGTCGGAAATGCCGCACAACTGCGTGCCGATATTCAGGGTGCCGCGTTTCGCGCCGAACGGGTAGCCGGTGCCATCGAGGCGCAGGTGATGCTCGAAGGCGATCACCGGCGCCACCGCCGGCATCTCCGGCGTGCGCCGCAGGATCTCCGCGCCATCCACGACGTGCATGCGCATGATCTCGAATTCGGCGTCGGTCAGTTTCTCGGGCTTGTTCAACACTTCGGTCGGCGTGCGCACCTTGCCGATGTCGTGCATCAGCGCGGCGAGCCCCAGCTCGCGCAGCGGCGTGCCGTCGATGCCGAGCGCCCGCGCCTGCGACATGGTCAGCACCGACACGTTCACCATGTGCGTGAAGGTGTAGTTGTCGTAATTCTTCAGCGCCGTGAGGGCGATCAGCGCCGTGCGATTGGCCGATACCGCCTGCGCCAGCGAATCGACCAGTGCCCGCGCCGCTTTCGGGTCGGGCGTGCCTTCGGTCTTCGCCATCTCCCATACCGACCCGGCGAGGTTGGTGGCATCGGCGTACATCCTGCGAACCGTGGCGATGTCGGCCGTCGACTCTTCCTTCTTTTCTTCGGTCAGGATGCGGCCGACGCGGATGTGCGGCAGGCTGGCGAACACCGCCAGCGGGTCGGCAGGTTCCACAGCCGCGGCGGCCTGCCCAGGCCGGCGCTCGGGGTGCGCGATCGTGATCGCCAGCGTCTGCAGCTCTTCCGGCGTCACGCCGCGCTCGAACGCAATGCGCTCGATGCCGAGCGTCTTGAACCGCCGGATCATTTCGCCCATCGTCTCCGCGGCCTTCGGCAGCGGGATGTCGCCGACGATGATCTCCTGGCCGATGATGCCGATCGCGATCGACGGTTGCTCGTTCAGCAGATTGGTCAGCGATTCGTTGAGGGCATCGAACGCCTTCTGCACCAGCGGATGCGACGGCGCATACAGCTGCGCGCCGCGCAGGGCGGCGGCGAGCCGCTTCATCAAATCGTCGGCGTGGCGCAGCCGCGCGAGCTCGTCCATTTACTGGCTCCTCCGCGCGGCCAGCCGCACCGGCGCGGGCTCGGCCAGCGCCGCCTTGGCAATCTTGCGCACGCCGCCCGGCCCCGCCGCCGCCGCTTCCTCGAGCACGCGGTCGGCGCTGGGCTGGCCGATGCTGCGCAGCGCGCGGGCGGCCGACGTGCGGATGCGCGCGGTGCGTCCGGGCGCCCACCACTCGCCGCGATGCAGGATCTCTTTGAGCGTGGCGACCGATCGTTCGTCGGTGGCGACGCGGCCGAGGGATTCGACCGCGGTCGTATAGGTGGCTTCCATCGCCCCGGCGTGCGGCGTGTGGTTGAGGATGTGGATGAAGAGCGGCGCCGCCTTTTCGTCGCGGAAGGCGCCGAGGGCCTGCATGATGGCGTCGCGCGTATGCGGCGCGCCACTCTGCAGCGCGCGCTCGAGCATCTGGTAGGCCTCGCTCGTGCCGACCTGCAGCATCGCGCGCAACGCCTCCCGTTGCACGGCCGCGTCGGAGTCGTCCAGCATCGCCCGCAGATCCGGCAACGCCGAGTCGCCGCCGAGGGCCCGCAGCAAGTCGACCGCGGCGCGCCGCACCGCCGGGTTGCGCGAATTGCGGAGCTCGTTGGCGTACTCGCGGGCGGCCGGTCCAAACGAAATCAGGATGTCGCGCAGGCGGCGCACCGTGCGCGGGTTCTCCTCGCCCATGATCGCGTCGGACATCGGCTTGACGAGCACGGGTCCGATCGTCTTGCACATCTGCTTGGCGACGCCGAATTCGGTGTCCGTGGCCTGCTTCAGGAACGTCGCGAGGTGCCGCACCAGCGGCCCCTCGACCAGCTTGGTCATCCCCGCCTTCGCCGCCGCCTGGAACGGCGCCGAGTCATCTTTCGCGACCTTGGCGATCGCCTCCAGCAGCTGAGCCGCCAGCGCCAGATGGCCCGCCAGCACGAGCTCATCGATGTCGCCAATCGCCGTTTCGAGCACCGCCGACCACGCCTCCGGCCGTTTTTCGATCGTCAGCAGGTCGAGGACCAATCGCTGATCGAGCGCGCGCACCTCATCGTCGTCGATGGTCGCGAGCCATGCCCGGATCCGCGCCGGCGGATCGTCGCCGATTGTCTCGACGTCCATCGCCTGCGTCTGCGCCATCGTCAATTCGCGCGCGTACCCCTCGGAGACGAATTTCTCGTCCGAGTACGACATCAGCATCTCGGTCGAGCTCGTCCACACGCTTTCGAACTGCGGATCGTCGGGGAACATCGCCTTGGCCTGTTCGGCCGCCGCGGCGAGGATGTCCTGCTGCTTGGACGCCTCGGGCACCAGGGTATGGAACGCGGTGGCGAGGCGATTGCTGGCGCCGCGATCCTTGACGATGTTGTCGACCAGGAACTTGCCGACCATCTCGTCGGTGAGGCGGGACTGCAGCTCGCCGGCGAGGTCCATGCGCGGCGCGCCACCGCCGCCCGGCATCGGCGGCGGATCGGTGATCAGCGTGAGCAGCATCTCCGGTGACATCTGCGCCGCGGCGCCCGCCATCTTGTCGAGGACGGTGTTGAGCTCCTCGGGTTTGCGCTCGGCCGCGTAATTGGCGAGGCCGTGCATCAGCTCGAGCAGGGACTTCCGCTGCTGCAGCGAATCATCGCCGCTGGCCTTGCCGACGTCCTGCAGTTTTTGCGCGAACTGCGCGAGGCGCTCCGGATCGTCGGCCAGCGCCATCATGTTCTGCATCGAGGTGGCGCCCTCGCCGCCGCGCTCCTCGTCGTCTTCTTTCAGGGCGGCGAGAATGCGATCCCAGGTCGCGCCTTCACCGGAGCCGGCGCGCTCGCGCAGCACCTCGGCATAGTCGATTTCCTTCAGCGCGATCGCCTTGTTGCCGGTGGCCTCCCAGGCCTTGGCGACGCCGCCGATGGCGCGCGCGTCCTCGGGAGACTTGGCGAGCAGCAGGAGAAACTGGTGCCAGCCGTCGCTGTCGAGCCGATCGAGGAGCGTCAGCTCGCCGATCAGATGCTGATGCAGCAGCGTGGCCAGCTCGACGACCGACGATTCCGGCTTGGCGAACCCGCGTCCGCCGACCAGCAGCGAATCGGGCAGCACGGTGATCGAAAACGCGCCATACGAGGTCGCCTGCTTGCCGGCCTCGGCAATGCGGGCGAGCGCCGCCTGGATCGCCGGATGGGTCGCGGGATACATCGACACGATGCGCGTCGCGGCCTTGCAGGCCTTCGCAAATTCGGCGAGCCGTCCGCCGAGCTCGGGTGACAGCGGCTCAGGAGGCGCTTGGGGGGCGGCCATGTCTTGGGCGTAGCGGTTGGGCTAGCGTCGTCATTATAAGTAGCCGAGCGGGTCGATGCCTACCTGCTGGCCGTCCACGGCCTCGACCACGGCCCGCGGAAATTCACCGCGAACGTCGCGGTCCCAGGTGTTGGTCAGGAGGGGGATCTCGAGCTTCTCACCCTTGCCGTCCATGATCAACTTCACCTGCGGCCGGAACGGATCGTCGGGGTGGGTTTGCGTGACCACGCCGATCTCCTCGGTCGTGAGCCGCACCAGCGTGCCAATCGGGAACAGGCCCATCAGGTTGACGAAGCGGCGCAGCAACGTGCGGTTGAACGCGGTGCCGTCCTGCTGTCCCATGATGTGCCTGATGCGATCGGTGGCGAGGCCGGCGCGATAGGCGCGGTTGCTCCGCAGCGCGTCGAACACGTCCACCACGCTCACCACCATCGTGCACAGGTTCAGCTTTCGCGAGCCGATATTCTCAGGATAGCCGCTGAGATCCTGTTTCAAATGGTGCTCGAACGCCACCACCGGCGCCAGCGCGGGCGTTTCCGGCGTGCGCCGCAGCACGTGCGCGCCGTCGACGACGTGCTGCTTCATGATCTTGAACTCTTCCTCGTTGAGCTTATCGGGCTTGTTCAGGATTTCGAGGGGCGTGTGCACCTTGCCGATGTCGTGCATCAACGCGGCGAAGCCGAACTCGCGCAGCATCGGGCCGTCGAGATCCAACGAGCGTGCCATGGCCATCGACAACGCCGCGACGTTGACCATGTGCGTGAACGTGTAGTTGTCGTGGCGCTTGAGCGCGGTCAGCGCGAGCAGCGACGTGCGATCCTGGTAGACCAGCCGCGACAGGCTGTCGATGATGCCGCGCGCGTCGGCGGGGTCGGGTTGGTTGCCGCCCTTGGTCGCCGCCCAGATGGTTTCGGCGCTGGCCACGGCCTTGGAGTACATCTGCTTGGCGGCCGCGAGGCCCACCGGCTCGTCGTTGTCGTCCTCGACCGCGACTTTCGACACCACGATGCGGCGCACGCCGCGCGCGGTCAGGCGATCGCCGACCGAGGTGCGCGACCCGCGATCGGCGAGCTCGTCCATCAAGGCGCGGATGTCCGCGACCTCGACGCCGCGCGCGAACGTGATCTTTTCAACCTTGCGATCGCGCATGTCGCGCAGCAGGCCGGCCATGTTCGCGGATCCGCGCGGCAGCCGGTAATCGTTGACCACCACGTCGTCTTCGAGGAAGCCGACGATCACGGCGGCGGAGTCGGCGAGCGACGGGGCCAGGGCCGCGTGCAGGCCGGTGGCGGTCCGCATCACGAGCGGGTGAGTGGGCGCGTACAACTCCGCCGCGCGAACGGTGGCGCCCAGGCGCCGGATGAGATCTTCGTCCTTGGCGCTCATGCCTGTTCCTTCGCGACGCGGGCCGCCTGGCGCTTCAGGAAATAGTCCCCGGTGGTCGCGATCTCGGCCAGCGCCCGCTGTGCTTGTGGGGAGCCGATGCGCGTCAGCGCGCGTAGGCTCGCCTCGCGCAGCCTGGTGGTCTTGCCCCATGCGAGCCACCGCTTCTTCCGCGCCAGCGCCGCAATCGGCGGCACCGCGCGTTCGTCGCGCAGGCTGGCCAGCGCGCCAAGCGTCTCGTGAACCAGCGGGTTTTCCTCGCCGAACGGATCGCTGTCCTGCAGAATGCGCGCGAGCATCGGCACCACGCGAGGGTCCTTCAATCCCACGAGGGCCGAGATCACCGCGGCGCGTGCTTCGCCGGTCGTGGATCTGAGGACGGTGTGGAGCGCGCGCACCGCGGCGGGGTCGTCGATGCCCGCGAGCGACGACACCGCGGTTTGCAGCACGCGCACGTCGCTGCGGCGCAGCAGTGTTTGCAGCGGCGCCACCGCCGCGGCCGTGCCGATTCTTCCGAGTGCCTTCGCGAGCTCGCGCTGCACGAACCAACGCTGGTCGTCGAGGCCGCTCGCAATCAGGGGAATCGCGGCGGCGCCCAGCGTCGACAGCAGCGCCGTGGCGCGATCGGTCGCCACGCCGCCATCCTCGCGCTGGTACGCGGCCATCACGCTGCGGATCGCGGGCGGGCCGATGGCACGAATCAGTTTCTCAAAGGCCGTGAATTCCTCCGCGGTCTGCTCGCCAAGGTTGGCCGCCGCTTCGGTCAAGGCCGCCGACGCGCCGATGGCCTCGACGGCACGGCGGCACGCGTCTGGCGCGATGGCGGGCTTGCGCCTGGCGGCGGCCAGCAGTTCTTCCACCACCGGCAGGCACTCGCCACACACGCCGGCCAGCAACAGCTCCTCCACAAACGCGCCCATGTCACGCGCGGTCTCGGCCATGCGGCCCGGCACGGTCTCGTTGCGCAGCAGATCGATCAGCAGCTGCCCCGACAGACGGCGCACGCTGTCGTGCCCCAGCGTGTCCAGCCACTCGTCGATCTCGGGCGGCAGGCCGCGCGCCGCGAGATCGGCGGCCCGCGTGGTGGCCTGATCCATCGACTGGCGGTAGTCGGTCGACACGTAGGCGCTCTCGTCGTACTTCAACAGCAGCTCGTCGAGTGACTTGCGGATGTCGTCGATCGGCCGCTTGCTGCCGAAGTCGCGCTCGGTGATCAGTTTCTTGGCGAGGGTCAGGACGCGCCGCTTGCGCTGCTCATCCGGGGCGAGCGTGTCGAGCACTTGCGCCAGCCGGTTGGTGGTCTGGCCGGGCGATGACAGCGCGCGCGCCAGCAGCAGGGCGACCTGTTGATCGTCGAACGACTGCCGCAGCGCGTCGACGATGGGAATGCCCTCGTCCTGGTGTTCTTCCTGCAGCAGCAACTCGAGCGCCGTGCCCGGATCGAGATTGCCCGCGGCCAGCGCCAGCGAATCGATCATTTCCTGCACGCGCCCGGGCTCGAGCGCGGCGACGGTCTTGGCGATGTGGCGGTAGACGGCGAGCACGGTCGCCGCTTGCGTGGTCACCATCGGCGAGCCGTCGGGCGTGACGTACGGCTCCTTGCTGTCCTTGCACAGTTCGCCGATCGCGCCGACGTCCTTGGAGATCTCGAGCAGGCGCTCCTGTTCCTCGACCGTGAACGTCTTGCGGCCCATGATGATCGAGCGAACGATCGACTTCCAGATGCCGTCGCGCCGCGCCGGCCCGTCGTCGATTTCGCGCTCGAGGATCTCCTGGTAATCGATCTGTTCGATCAGGAGCGCCGTCTGTTCTTCCGCGCTCCAGATGGCGGCGGGTCCGCCGCGGGCCCGGCGCGTCTCGCGATCGAGCGACAGCACGGTCAGCAACGATCGGACGGTTGGATCGGTGGCGCCGCTCACGACCGTCAATTGCAGGATGTCGCGATCGTGCAGCAACTCCGCGCATTCGATGACGGCGAGGTCGCTGGAGTCGAGGGGCAGGCCGTCGACGAGCAGCGCGTGCGGCGTCACCGCCAGCTGCAACGGGCCGCGCCCCGACGCGGCCTCGGTGGTGGCGGCGATCAGGCGATCGACGGCGAGCGCCACGGCGGGATGCTCGGGCGGATAGAAGCCCCAACTGCGCAGCGCGATGGTCATCGCGCGCGCGAGGCTCACCGCGTGCCTGGTGACGTCTGCGGGCAGGGCCGCGCGCTGGGCCATGAGACCCATACGATATACTGCCGACCGCCCATGCGAGCGGTGGACATCATTCGCGCCAAGCGCGACGGCGAAGCCCTGTCGCGCGAGGCCATCGAGTCCTTCGTCGGCGGCGTCACCGACGGATCGTGGGAGGATTACCAGGCCTCCGCCCTCCTGATGGCGATCGTCCTCAAGGGGATGAACGCCGTCGAAACCGCCTGGCTCACCGACGCGATGGCGCGATCCGGGGATCGCGTCAAGCTCGATCACATCCCCGGCATCAAGGTCGGCAAACACAGCACCGGCGGCGTGGGCGACAAGGTGTCGATCGTGCTGGTGCCGCTGGCGGCCGCCTGCGGCGTGGTGGTGCCGAAGATGTCGGGCCGCGGGCTCGGCCACACCGGCGGCACGCTCGACAAGCTCGAGAGCATCCCGGGTTTTCGCGTCGCCCTGTCGCTCGACGAATACCGGCGCATCCTCGCCGAAGTGGGCTGCTGCCTGATCAGCCAGACCGAGACCATCGCGCCGGCCGACAAGAAGCTCTACGCGCTTCGCGACGTGACGTCGACGGTCGAGAGCCTGCCGCTGATTGCGTCGTCGGTGATGAGCAAAAAGCTGGCGGAGGGCAGCGACGCCTTGATCCTGGACGTGAAATGCGGGCGGGGCGCCTTCATGCAGCGCCCGCCCGAGGCCCGCGCCCTGGCGCGATCGCTGGTGTCGATCGGCGCCTCGGCGGGCGTGCGAACCGAAGCGTTCATCACGCGGATGGACGTGCCGCTGGGCCGCGCCGTCGGCAACGCGCTCGAGGTGGCGGAGTGCATCGACGTGCTGAGCGGCCGCGGGCCGGCGGACCTCACCGAATTGATCGTGCGCATTGCGTCGCGCATGGTGCAGGTTGGCGAGAAGGCCGGCAGCGATCAGGACGCGGAGCGCACAGTGCGGGCGGCGCTCAGCTCGGGAGCGGCGCGCGAGAAATTGAAACAGATGATCACGTGGCAGGGCGGCGACGCGGCGGTGGTCGAGGACACCGGCAGGCTGCCATCGGCGCGGCTGTCGCACCAGGTGACCGCGAAGCGCGCGGGCTATGTCACCTCGCTCGACGCGCTGCTCGTCGGCCGCGCCGCCGTGGCGCTTGGCGCCGGCCGCGACAAGAAGGGCGACCAGGTCGATCTGTCCGCCGGCATCCTGTTGCGCAAGAAGCCGGGGGAACCGGTGGCGGCAGGAGAGCCGGTGCTCGAAGTGCGCTACAACGACCAGGCGCGGCTCGACGCGGCGGTGCATCTCGCGGCGCAGGCGGTGGTGATTGGCGACCAGGCGCCACCGGAGCCGCCGCTGGTCATGGGCTGGGTGCACGACCACGGCGAAACGATGTTCGTGGCAGGCATGTAGGCCACCGATGACCCGCCTTCGCGGCCGGAGGCCGCTTCGGCGAGGTCTCGCCGTAGCTCGCGCGATCGTGCGCGAGCGGAGGCGGACACAGAGAAAGGCTGAGCCAACGTGGACATTCTGACGCAGCTGCAACCGTTGATCGGGCTGGCCGGCATCCTCGCGCTGGCGTATGCACTCTCGACCAATCGCCGCGCCATCAGCCTGCGCATGGTCGGGTGGGGACTCGGGCTGCAGGTACTGTTCGCGCTGATCGTCTTGAAAACGGAGATCGGGATCCGCGCGTTTCAATGGCTCGGCAACAAGATCCAGGACCTGCTGCATTACTCGGTGGAAGGCTCGCGCTTCGTCTTCGGTCCGCTCGGGGATGGTGCGGTGTGGTCGAAGGTGATGAACAACACGCTCGGCGCCGAGGGCGGACAGTACGCGGTCATCTTCGCGTTTCAAATCCTGCCGACGATCATCTTCATCGCGGCGCTGTTTGCGATCCTCTACTTCCTCGGCGTCATGCAGATCATCGTCCGGATGTTTGCGGTGGTGATGAACAAGGTGATGGGCGCCAGCGGCGCCGAGTCGCTCAACGTGGCCGCCAGCATCTTCATGGGGCAGACCGAGGCGCCGTTGACGATCCGGCCGTTCCTGCCGCGCCTGACCCAATCGGAGCTGATGACGGTGATGACGTCGGGCATGGCCCACATCTCCGGCGGCATCATGGCAGCCTACATCGCGTTCGGCATCGAGGCCCGGCACCTGCTCACCGCGGTGATCATGACGGCGCCGGGCACCCTGATGATGGCGAAGATGTTCGTGCCGGAAACCGAAACGCCGGAAACGCGCGGCACGGTGAAGCTCGAGATCGAAAAGACCGACGTCAACGTGATCGATGCGGCCGGGCGCGGCACCGCGGAGGGTCTGCACCTGGCGATGAACGTCGGGGCGATGCTGATTTCGTTCGTGGCGATGATCTTCCTGCTGAACGGCATCCTCGGGGCGATCGGCAACGCGATCGGCATCCCGGGTTTCTCGATGCAGATGATGTTCGGCTGGGTGTTCGCGCCGGTGGCGTGGAGCCTCGGCGTGCCGTGGCGTGACGCCGCCACCATCGGGAATCTGCTCGGCACGCGGATGGTGTTGAACGAGTTCATCGCGTTTGCGCAGCTCGGCGCGCTGCGTGACTCGCTCGATCCGCGGTCCTTCACCATCGCGACGTTCGCGCTCTGCGGGTTCGCGAACTTCGCCTCCATCGGCATGCAGATCGGCGGCATCGGCGCGCTGGCGCCGACGCGGCGCGGCGACCTGGCGCGGCTCGGCCTGCGGGCGATGCTGGCGGGGACCCTGGCCAACTTCATCACCGCCATCATCGTGGGCTTCTTATTGTGAGTGCATTCGATCAGGCCTCCGAAGCCGCCGACTGGCTGCGCACGCACAATGGCGGCGGCGCGGACGTGGCCGTCGTGCTCGGCTCGGGACTCGGCGATTTCGCGGAGCAACTCGGCGGCGCGTTGACCATTCCGTATGGCGACATCCCGCACTGGCCGGCGTCGCGCGTGATGGGCCATGCCGGCAACCTGGTGGCCGGCACGCTGGCGGGCAAGAAGGTGCTGGCGCTCTCGGGCCGCGTGCACGCTTACGAAGGTCACGACCTGCAGACGGTGACGTTCGCCGTCCGCGCGCTCGGCCGGCTGGGCATCCCGCGCGTGATCCTCACCAACGCCGCCGGCGGCATCAGCCCCAACTGCGCGCGCGGCGCGCTGATGGTGATCGACGATCACATCAACCTGCTGGGCAACAACCCGCTCGTCGGGCCGAACGACGAACGGTTGGGCCTGCGTTTTCCAGACATGACCTACGTGTATTCGCCGCGGCTGCGCACCATCGCCGACGACACCGCCAAGGCGATCGGCGTGCCGATCCAACATGGCGTGTACATTGCGGTGCTGGGCCCCAGCTACGAAACACCGGCGGAGATCCGCGCGTTCCGGACCCTTGGCGCCGATGCGGTGGGCATGTCCACGGTGCCGGAAGCGATCGCGGCCCGGCACATGGGCCTCGAAGTGCTCGGCATCTCATGCATTACCAACGCTGCCGCCGGCGTGTTCCCGGAACCGTTGCATCATTCGGAAGTGATGGAGACCACGCAACAGGTCAAGGGGCAGTTCATTTCGCTGCTCGAGGGCATCATTGGCCGGCTCTGACCAGCCCACCTCCGCTGAAGCTTCGGTGGACAGGCTGGTCGCCGCGGCGCGCGCCGCCCGCGAACGCGCGGTCGCCGACTTCTCCGGCTTCAAAGTCGGCGCCGCCGTGGCAACCTCCGACGGCACCATCATCAGCGGCTGCAACATCGAGAACGCGACCTACGGTCTCACCATCTGCGCCGAACGCGTCGCCATCTTCAAGGCGCTGTCCGAAGGCCATCGCCAATTCGCACGCATCGCGGTTGTCGCCGATACCGAATCGCCCACGCCGCCGTGCGGCGCGTGCCGGCAAATCATCTGGGAATTCTGCGGCGACATACCGGTGGTCCTCGCCAACCTTCGCGAGGTCACGGCAACGTTGCCGATGAAAGACTTGTTACCGTTGCCGTTCGACAAGACGTTGCTCGGGCTCTGACGATGTCAGATCTCAGATCTCAGATTGCAGATCAATTGAGGATGGAAGAAGGCGGGATTTGCAGTAATCAACCCATCCGAGATCTACAATTGATCAGCAATCTGAAATCTACAATCTGACATCGACATGCTTCCTACCATTGCCTGGCAAGAAGACGACATCGTGATGGTCGATCAGCGGAAGCTGCCGGCCACCGAGGTCTACGTCACCTGCCGGAACATCAACGACGTCGCGAAGGCGATCAAGAACATGGTCATTCGCGGCGCGCCGGCGATCGGCGTGTGCGCGGCCATGGGGCTGGCGCTGGGCGCGGCGCGCAGCAAGGCCACGGGCACGAAGCAATTCACCACGGAGTTTCAGCGCAACTGCGATCTGCTGGCGGCGACCAGGCCCACGGCGGTGAACCTGTTCTGGGCCATCGAGCGGATGAAGCGCACGTTCTCGGACGGCGCGCTCGCCGGCGAGTCGGTCGATCAACTGAAGGCGCGCCTGCGCACCGAGGCCGATCGTATTCACGATGACGATGTGGCGAGCTGCCGGGCCATCGGCGTGCACGGCGCGGCGCTGGTGCCCGCGGAGGCCAACATCCTGACGCACTGCAACGCGGGCGCCCTGGCCACCGCCGGCTACGGCACCGCTCTGGGTGTCATTCGCGGCGCCGTTGAAGCGGGGCGCAAGGTCCGCGTGCTGGCGGATGAGACGCGGCCCTTTCTCCAGGGCGCGCGGCTCACCGCGTGGGAGCTGGTCAAGGACGGCATCGATACCACCGTGATCACCGACAACATGGCCGGCTCGATCATGCGCGCCGGCGACATCGATCTCGTGGTGGTTGGCGCGGATCGCATCGCGGCCAATGGCGACACCGCGAACAAGATCGGCACCTACCCGGTGGCGGTCCTGGCGAAGGAACACGGCATCCCGTTTTACGTGGCCGCGCCGTGGTCGACGATCGATTTGTCGACGAGCGATGGCGATGCGATTCCGATCGAGGAACGGGACGCCCGCGAGGTGACGCACGTCGGCAGCCACCAGCTGGCGCCCGAGGGCGCGCACGTGCGCAACCCGTCGTTCGACGTGACACCCGCGAAATACATCACGGCGATCATTACCGAACGTGGCGTGTACCGGCCGCCGTTCATCAACACGTTGGCGGCCAGCCGGTCGATTCCTGATCGCTGATCTCAGATTGCAGATCAATTGCTGATGTCGGATAGTGGGATTGACAATCGTCAGATCGAACATCTGCAATTGATCATCCATCTGAGATCTGAGATCCGACATGTTAGTCCTCGGGATTGAAACCTCCTGCGACGAAACCGCCGCGGCGGTCGTCGAGGACGTCAGCGGCCGCTGGCACATCCGATCGAACGTCGTCGCCTCGCAGGTGGAGATCCACCGCGAGTGGGGCGGTGTGGTGCCGGAGCTGGCGTCGCGGCAGCACATCCGCGACATCTGCGGCGTGGTCGAGCGCGCCCTGGCTGACGGGCGGGCCACCTGGGCGGACGTTGATGCCCTGGCGGTGACCCAGGGCCCGGGCCTGGTCGGGTCGCTGCTGGTGGGCGTGTCGTTCGCGAAATCCGCCGCGTGGGCGCTCGGCAAGCCCCTGGTCGCGGTCAACCACCTGGCCGGACACATCGAATCGATCTGGCTCGAGCACGGTCCGATCGCGCTGCCGGCGGTGGTGCTGGTCGTCTCCGGCGGTCACACCAGCCTGTACCTGATCAGGCGTGAGGGTGAATACGCCCTGCTGGGCCGGACCCGTGATGATGCGGCAGGGGAGGCCTACGACAAGGTTGCGAAGCTGCTGGGCCTCGGGTATCCGGGCGGGCCGATCATCGATCGGCTCGCGCAGGAGGGCAACGATGTGGCGATTCGGTGGCCGGGAACGCGGCTGACCAACCCGGATCGCAACGCGCCCGAGCGCGACGGACGATTCGATTTCAGTTTCAGCGGCCTCAAGACCGCGGTGCTGCGGCACGTGCGCGAACGACAAGCGGCGTTGGGCGCCGAGCAGCTGCCCCGCGAAGAAATCGTCGATCTCGCTGCCAGCTTCCAGCGGCGGGTCGTCGACACGTTGATCGATCGCACGTTCTCCGCTGCGCGGTGGCACGGCGCACAGTCGATCGGCATCGCCGGCGGCGTGTCGGCCAATTCGCGGCTCCGTCACGACGCCATGGCCAAGTCCGAGCGGAGCGAGATCCCGGTCTACATTCCAAGGCTCGCACTGTCGACCGACAACGCCGCCATGATCGCCGCGGCCGGACTGCGCAAACTTGCCGCTGGCCAAATAGCCGCTGCTGACCTGAACGCCGCAGCATCCCTGCCTCTCTGATCACGTACGTTGACCACGAAGAACACGGCGCACACGGAGACATTTCTTGGAATACCAGTGCCGGTTACTGGCACCTGCCTTTAAAAAAGTATTCTCCGTGGGCATCGTGCCCTTCGTGGTTCACGTCCGTGATCGCCGTCAGGTCCGTGTCAGTCACCGATCACTTTAATCAGCACGCGTTTGTTTCGATTGCCGTCGAACTCGCCGTAGAAAATCTGCTCCCACGGCCCGAAGTCGAGTGTGCCGTTGGTGATCGCGACCACGACTTCGCGACCCATAATCTGGCGCTTCATGTGCGCGTCGGCGTTGTCCTCGCCGGTGCGGTTGTGGGCGTAGCGTTGCGGCGACGCGTCAAAGGGCGCCAGCGTGTCCAGCCACTTCGCGTAGTCCTGGTGCAGCCCGTGCTCGTCGTCGTTGATGAACACCGAGGCGGTGATGTGCATCGCGTTGACGAGCACCAGGCCTTCCTTGACGCCGCTCTTGCTCACCGCCGCGTCCACCTTGGGCGTGATGTTCTCAAACCCCATGCGCCCCTTGATGTTGAACGTCAGATATTCTGTGTGCGACTTCATATGGCCAGAGAATACCCCGCGCAACCGGTGGTGGGCGTTGGCGCGGTCGTGGTGCGCGACGGCCGGGCGTTAATCGTGCGCCGCGCGCACGAGCCGCGAAAAGGGGAGTGGTCGCTGCCGGGCGGGCTGCTCGATCTCGGCGAATCGCTCGTCGACGCCGCGCGTCGAGAGGTCAAGGAAGAGACCGGGCTCGACGTCGAGGTCGGGCCGATGATCGAAACCTTCGATCGCGTGCATCGGGACAGCGAGGGCCGCATCCGTTATCATTTTGTGATCATCGACTTCGTGTGCTGGTCGAAGGCAGAAGAAGCGGTGGCGGGTTCCGATGCCGAGGCGGTGGCGTGGGTGACGGCCGATGAGATCGACCGCTACGGCGTCAACGCGCACGCGAAAGCAGTGATTTTGCGCGGACTGAATTATCATCGTCAGCCATGAACTTGTCCCGTGACGCCGCTTGGCAGCTGCTGACCGAGTGGACGCAAAGTGAGAGCCTGCGGAAGCACGCGCTGGCGGTCGAGGCGGCGGTGCGCGGCTACGCCCGCCAGCAAGGCGCCAACGAAGAAGAGTGGGGCGTGGTCGCGCTCCTTCACGACTTCGATTACGAGCGCTACCCGACGCTTGGCGATCACCCGAACAAGGGGTGCGACCACCTGCGGTCGCTGGGCTATCCGGAGTGGGTGATGCGCGCGATCCTGTCGCACGCCTCGGAAATCACCGGCCTGCAGCCGGAGTCGCCGGTGGAGAAGACGCTCGTCGCCTGCGACGAGCTGGCCGGCTTTGTGACCGCCGCCGCGCTCGTGCGGCCCTCGAAGAGCGTGCTCGACCTCGAGGCCAAGTCGGTGATCAAGCGGATGAAGGACAAGGCGTTCGCCCGGCAGGTGCCGCGCGATCACCTGGTCCGCGGCGCCGAACTGATGGGCCTGCCGCTCGAGGTCCACGTCACCAACGTCATTGGTTTCATGCGCTTACAGGCCGACGCGCTGGGCCTGCGCGGAACGCTCTGAGCGTGGCCCCCGTATACTTCACTACACTCTGAATGATGCCCCCGTCGGAGACCCTACCGGGCCAGCCGGACGCGCCGCCCGCGGCTGAAAGGTTTGCCGGGCCGGTGGTCCAGGCCGAGCGCCTCAGCATCCGCTTCGGCAAGAATCGAGCGCTCAACGAGGTCACGGCGACTTTTCCGCCTGGTGCGGTCGGCCTGCTCGGACCCAACGGTGCCGGCAAAAGCACGTTGTTGAAAGCCCTGCTGGGCTTCCTGGTTCCTGAGAAAGGCTCGATGCGCGTGCTCGGGCTCGATGTGGCTACCTCGCCGCTCGAGATTCGCGAGCGGATCGGCTATATGCCCGAGAGCGACGCGCATATCCCAGGCATGAACGCCGTCTCGTTCGTGTCCTACTGCGCGCAGCTGTCGGGATTGCCGGCCGTCGACGCGATGCAGCGCGCGCACGAAGTGCTCTATTACGTCGGCCTTGGCGAGGCGCGCTATCGCAATCTCGAAACCTACTCGACCGGCATGAAGCAGCGCATCAAGCTGGCGCAGGCGATCGTGCACGACCCCGACCTGTTGTTCCTCGACGAGCCCACCAACGGCATGGACCCGAAGGGCCGCGACGAGATGCTCGAGTTGATCTACGACCTCGCGCACAACAAGAACGTCAACCTGATCCTCTCGTCGCACCTCCTGCCTGACGTCGAATTCACCTGCGATTACGTGGTGGTGATGGACAAAGGCACCATTGCCACGCACGGGCCGATCGAGGCGCTCAAGGGCACCGCCGGCCGGGTCTACGAGCTGCGCGTCAAGGGCGACCAGGCACGCTTTATCGACGTCCTGAAGGCGGCCGGCTACGAAGTGCACGACACGGACGAAGATGTGCTGCGCGTGTTCGTGCCGGGCGCGAACGAGGACAGCACCAAGACGTTGTTTGCGCTGGCGGCGCGCGAGCGGCTGCAGGTGCGCCACCTGCGCCCGAGCATCCCGACGCTCGAAGACGTGTTTGCCCGCGCGGTGGGTGAGGGCTAGGCGTGCCTATTCACGATCAAGGCTATCGGCGCTACCTCGGCACCCGCGACGCAATTGGCCGCTCGTGGCGGGTGATGACCCGCGCCGGCGTGATGTCGGTCGTCAGCAAACGGGTGTTCCTGGGCATGATGCTGTTCGCCTGGGCGCCGTTTGTGGTTCGCGTGGTGCAGTTTTACTTCGCCACCACGTTGGCGCAGGCCTCGTTCCTCGCGCCCAGCGGCGAGACCTTCCGCGAATTTCTCGACCAGCAGGGCATCTGGGTCTTCTTCGTGACCATTTACGTCGGCGCCGGGCTGATTGCCAACGATCGCCGCGCCAATGCGTTGCAGCTCTATCTCTCGAAGCCGATGACCAGCGCCGAATACATCGCCGGCAAGCTGGCCATCCTGTTTCTGTTCCTCGTCGCCGTCACTTTTCTACCGGCGATCCTGCTGCTCATCACCCAGGCGGTCCTGGCCGGCAACCTGACCTTCGCGCGCACCAACCTTTACCTGGTGCCCGCCATCACGCTGTATTCGCTGGCCCAGGTGCTGCTGGCGGCGACCACCATGCTGGCCTTGTCGTCGCTGTCGAAGAGCAGCCGCTTCGTGGCGGTGATGTATGCGGGGCTGTTCTTTTTCACCACGGCGCTCTTCCAGACGCTGCGCGGCATCACCGGCCGCAGCACCTTCGCGTGGCTGTCGCCCAGCGCGGCGCTCCAGCAGCTCGGCGATGTGATTTTCCGTCTCGAGCCCCGCTACCAACTGTCGCCGGCCATTGCGGCGCTGGCGGTGCTGGTGATGATCGCCGGCTCGATCCTCATTCTGATGCGGCGCGTGCGAGGCGTCGAGATCGTCACATGATGCCCACGGGAAATACCAAAGACCCGTCGGGAGGTGCCTTCCCGTCAGGAAACGCCCTGGTCCATGCTGAGGGCGTTTCGAAGTGGTACGGCCAGGTCAGCGGCCTCAACAACGTGACCGTGTCGATCCCGCAAGGCATCACGGGCCTCCTCGGTCCCAATGGTGCGGGCAAGTCGACGTTCATGAAGTTGATGACGGGCCAGCTCAAGCCGAGCCAGGGCGTCATCCGCGTGCTGGGGGAGCCGATCTGGGGCAACCCGGCGGTGTACGACCGCATCGGCTTTTGTCCGGAACAGGATGCGTTCTACGACCGCATGACCGGGCTGGAATGGGTGACCGCGCTGGTCCGCTTGAACGGCTACAGCGATCGGGACGCCGAGGCGGCCGCCAGGCGGGCCCTGGAGCAAGTGGATCTGCTGGACGCTGCGGACAAGAAGATTGGCGCCTACAGCAAGGGCATGCGGCAACGCGTCAAGCTCGCGCAAGCCTTGGTGCACGATCCGGAATTGCTGATTCTCGATGAGCCGCTGACCGGCATGGACCCGATCATGCGCCGCAAGACCATCCGCTTCATCAAGGACTGGTCCCGCGCCGGCAAGCACATCATCGTCTCGAGCCACATCCTGCACGAGATCGAGTCGATGACGTCGAACATCCTGCTGATCAACAACGGCCGCATCCTTGCCGAAGGCAACGTGCACCAGATCCGCGACCTGATCGACACGCATCCGCACACCGTCTACGTGCGAGGCGCCGATCCACGGGCGCTGGCGCGCCGGTTCCTCGCCGATGACGATGTGCTCAGCCTCAAGCTGGAGACCGGCGCGGTGGTGGTCGAGACCGCGCGGCCCGACAGCTTCTACGCGCGGCTGACGGAGCTGGCGGCATCGGGCGAGGCCGGGGCGATTGACGAAGTGCAGTCGCCCGACGACAACCTGCAGGCGGTCTTCAAATACCTGGTGAAACAGTGAGCGCGCAGAAGATGACCTTCCTTGGCGCCTCGAAGCGCGTGTTCGACCTCTCGCTCGGCGAGATGTTGTGGTCGCGCCGCACGGTGTTCATGGCGCTGGTCGTCGGCGGCCCGGTGCTGCTGGCGGTGATCGTGAAGGTGGTCGAGATGTTCGGCATGTCGGCCTTGCGCATCAACAACCAGCGCGTGGCCGGCTTCGGCATCTTCGGCGTGATGATGTGGATGCTGTTCCTCCGCTTCATCGTCCCGGTGCTGGGCGTGTTCTACGGGACCGCGTTGATGGCCGATGAAGTGGAAGACAAGACCATTACGTACCTGTTCACGCGCCCCATCCCGCGCGGCGCGGTGCTGGTCGGGAAGTTCCTCGCCTACCTGGCGTGCACGCTGCTCGTGGTGCTGCCGTCGGTGATGATCGTCTACTTCCTGCTGGTTCCGTTCTCGCAGCTGCCCGCCACGTTCGGTTCGCTGCTGGTGGACCTGGGACTCCTGGCGCTGGGCCTCGCGGTCTACGGCGGCGTGTTTGCCTTTGTCGGGGCGTTCTTCAAACGGCCCCTCGTCATTGGCCTGGTGTTCGCCTTCGGCTGGGAGCAGTTCGTGCTCGCGCTGCCAGGGTCGCTGAAGCAGTTGACGATCGCGTATTACCTGCAAGCCCTAGTGCCCCACACCATGCCCTCGGACGGGGTGGCCAGCCTGCTCCAGGGCATGTTCCGGGAAACCCCGCCGGTGTGGATCTGTTTGGCATGGCTGTTCGCATATTTGGGCGGATTTTTGTATCTTGCCACCCGGGTTGTGGAGCGGAAGGAATACGTGCTGGAACAGTAGCCCTTCCGACTCTTCGGCCGCGAGCGCCAGCGAGCGCCCGCAAGGGACGCCCCCGGAAGGCTTTACGGGACGAAAGGCCGAACAAACGGCCCCGCCGAACCGTATTACGACATAGGGAGATTCGCATGTCGACTAAGACGCGGTATTTCGTGGCGATTTCGGGCGCGATTCTGGCGATTGGCCTGGGGACCGGCCTCGTAGCGTCCTACATGGGCCTGCCGGTTTCGGTGTTTTCGAGAGCCGCGGGACCCGAGGAGCTCCAGTACGTGCCCGCCGACGCGGCCGTGGTGGCCTACGCCAACATCCGTGAGGTGATGAACTCCCAGTTGCGGCAACGGTTCAAGGACATCGAGCCGTCGCAGGACCAGAAGAACGACTTCGAAGAAAAGACCGGTCTCAACCTCGAACAGGACGTCGACACGGTGGTGGCCGCGGTGATGCCGAAAGACGGCATGGCCAACAACCCGGCCGGCGCCTTCCTCATCCTCGCCCGTGCCCGCTACAACGCGGCGCGCCTTGAAGCGCTGGCCGTCGAACACGGCGCGCAGGTCACCGATTACCAGGGCAAGCGGCTCATCACCCATCACGACACCGACAACGCCAATAACACCGCTGACGATGACATGGCGTTTGGCTTTGTTGAAGCGGACCTGGTGGCGTTTGGCAGCGTCGCCTCAGTGAAGGCGTCGATCGACGCGCGCCGCGAAAACCGCAACATCGTGTCGAACAACGACATGATGAAGCTGGTGAACGAGATCGAAAACGCCAATGCGTGGGCGGTCGGCCGCTTCGATGCGATCGCGGACAAGGCGGGTCTGCCGGCCGAAATCCGGAACGCGATGCCGAGCATCTCGTGGTTCTCGGCCGCCGGTCACATCAACGGCGGCGTGAGCGGCAGCTTCAAGGCTGAAGCGAAGGACGAGGCCACGGCCAAGAACCTGCGCGACGTGATGACCGGATTCCTCGCGATGGCGAAGATGCAGGCGGCCAACAAGCCCGGCATGCAGCAGCTGGCCGATTCCCTCGTGATTTCCGGCGACGGCAACACGGTGGCGCTGGCCTTCACCATTCCGACCGAAGTGATTGACGTGCTCGAAGGCCTGGCCAAGGGCCGTAAGCCGGCGGGAATTCAACAGTAAAGTCTCGAAAGTCGGAAGTTAGAAGGGAGAAGTCAGAACATGGCTTCTCCCTTTTCTCTTCTAACATCCCACTTCCCCAGTAGTAATATCCGCGACGTGGGCGACCACGTTTTTTTCTACGGCACGCTGATGTCCCCGTTCAATCGCCCCGGGCGGCAGCGGATCACCCCAAAGCTCACCTATACCGGGCGCGCCACCATGAGGGCCGCGCTGTTCGATCTCGGCATCTATCCTGCGGCGATCCCGGCCGACGACAACAGCCTGGTGTGGGGCGAGGTCTATGAAACCCACGACGCGGCCGGGGTGTTGTCGGTGCTCGATGAAATCGAGGGGTATCGCCCGAGCGAGCCGAGCCGCAGCCTCTACACGCGCGCGCTCACCGACGTGACGCTCGAAGATGGCCGGGTGGAAAAGGCGTGGACGTATTTCTACAACGCGCCGCTGGGCCGCGCCGAGCGCATCGCGTCGGGCGACTACCTCGAACACCTCACCGCGCGCTAGGGACGAAACTTCTACCTGTCCGTATCGGATTCGACGCTGATGCCGCTGGCGGCTTTCTGCCTGGCGAGCGCGTCGACGAAATGGGCAATGGCCGCGGCCACGCGCTCGGACGGCTCGATGAACTCGACGCCGGTCCGGTAGGTGATGATGTCCTGATCGACGTCGCTGATGCGTGAGTGGGCAATGCGGCCCTTCACGACCACCGATCGATCACCGAGCGTGAGACGGAAATCGTGCAGCGAATCCAGTTGAAGGGGAAAACTGGTCTCGACCTGCATCCCGCCATGACTCATCTGGCGGATCGCAGACGGCTGAAACACCATTACCTCGCCGTGCAGCGCTCCCAGGAACTCGACGCGCTCGGAATCCCGCTTGTCCGAGGCCATTCGGACGAGATTATAGCGTAGGCCTCGCCGTTGACGTAGGTGAGGATCGGCAGGCGGCGCGTCGCCGGATCGAGCTGCAGCATCTGCATCACCTGGCACGCTTCGTCGTCGTCGGGCGCGAAGCACAGGACGACCAAATCCGGCCGGCGCTGACGAATGGCGATATACGGTGTCGAGTCTTTGTCGAGAAAGTCGACGCGGAAGCGGTTGGAACCCAGCACTGGCTCGATGCCGAGGAGCGCTTCCGGACCCGCACCAATGATCAGGGCTCGCGGCATTGCGCTGCTGGTGACCTGTTCGTGGGCGGGTGTCATATATCGTCTCCTGTTGACAAATACCTTCAAGAAACGCGCCATACAGAAACGGTTAATTCCCTACAGAAATAGACGTGTACCGGACCTATTAAGTGACATTGGTCGTCACAAGGGCCGACAAAATGTGTCCATCCGACCACGCGGCATATGATCGGCAGATGACCTTTGCCAATTTTGTCGGTGGGAAGTGGGTGGCTTCGGAAGCCGGCGCCACGCTCGAAAACCGTAATCCCGCCAATGCACGAGATTTGATCGGGTTGTTTGCCGACTCGACGACGAAGGACGCCGTGGCGGCCATTGCCGCCGCGAAGCGCGCGTTCGAAACGTGGCGGCTCGTGCCGGCGCCGAAGCGCGCCGAGATCCTGTTCCGCGCCGCGCAGCTCATCATGGCGCGCAAGGACGAGTTCGCGCGCGACATGACGCGCGAAATGGGCAAGGTGCTCGACGAGACCCGCGGCGACGTGCAGGAAGCGATCGACATGACCTACTTCCTCGCCGCCGAGGGCCGCCGCTTGCACGGGCAGACGGCGCCGTCGGAGCTGCGCGACAAATTCGCGATGTCGCTGCGGCAGCCGATTGGCGTGTGCTCGCTGATTACTCCCTGGAATTTTCCAATGGCGATTCCGTCATGGAAGATCATTCCGGCGCTGGTGTGCGGCAACACGGTGGTGTTGAAACCGTCGGAGCTGACGCCGCTGTCGGCGGTGAATTTCATCAAGGTTCTCGAGGAGGCCGGCGTGCCTCCCGGCGTGGTGAACATGGTCACCGGCGGTCCCGCCGTGGGTGAAACGCTGACGACGCATCCCGACGTGGCGGTGGTGTCGTTCACCGGATCGACGGCGGTGGGGCAGCTGGTGAATCAGAATGCGGCGCCGCACTTCAAGAAAGTGCACCTCGAAATGGGCGGCAAGAACGCGATCATGATCATGGACGACGCGAACCTCGAGCTCGCCCTGGAAGGCTGTTTGTGGGGCGGATTCGGCACGACGGGGCAACGCTGCACGGCGGCGAGCCGCGTCATCGTGCACGAGACCGTGCACGACCGCTTCGTGGAGCAATTCGTGGCGCGAGCGAAGGCGCTGCGGGTGGGCAACGGGCTCGAGCCCGCGACGCAGGTCGGCCCGTCGATCAGCGGGAAGCAGCTGCAGAAGGTGATGTCGTACGTCGAGATTGGCACGCAGGAAGGCGCCACGGTGGCCTGCGGCGGACGCCGCCTCAACGAAGGCGACTACGAATACGGGTTCTTCCACGAACCGACGGTGTTCACCGGCGTCACGCGCGACATGCGGATTGCGCGCGAAGAGATCTTCGGGCCGGTCGTATCGGTGATCAAATGCCGGTCGCTGGACGAGGCCATCGCGATCGGCAACGACGTCATCTACGGCTTGTCGGCGTCGATCTACACGCAGGACATCAACCGCGCGTTCCGCGCGATGCGCGACACCTACACCGGCATCTTCTATGTGAATGCGCCGACCATCGGCGCGGAAGTGCACTTGCCGTTCGGCGGGACGAAGGCGACGGGCAACGGGCACCGCGAGGCTGGCCTCGCGGCGCTCGATGTGTTTTCAGAATGGAAATCGGTCTACGTGGACTTCAGCGGCAAGCTGCAGCGCGCGCAGATTGATACAGAGAACCTGTAGAGGACACGGAGAAGTACGGAGGACACGGAGGGTGCAATAAAGACGAAGGGCACGAAGACCTCAGTCTCCGTGCCCTCCGTACTCCTCCGTGTTCTCGGAGCGTCTTAGTACTTAGAATTTCACCCGCGCCCCAAGGAACGCTCGGCGTGGATTCACCCAGCTGATCGCGTCCCCGAAGGCATTGCCGCCGGATCCGGCGACCAGGTCCTGGTTGCGAATGGACCCCTGCGAGTTCGCGACGTTGAAGACGTCCACGAAGAGTTCGATGGCGGTGTCGTTGACGATGCGGCGGTTGTACTGCGCGCGCAGGTCGATCTGGCCCCACGAGGGGTTCTCGAGGGAGCCCACGGCGTCCGGCGCGAGCCAGCGCGTGGTGTAGCCGGCGAATTCGAACGCCTCCGCGGAGAGGACGCGAATCGGGAGGTTGCGGCCCGAGGCCAGGAACGTGCGGCTGGCGACCGTGCCCGAATTCCAGTTGAACGTGCCGCCGAACTGCAGCCCGTTGTCGAACGTGTACGACGCGGCGCCCTTGAGCAGGTGCCGGATGAGCCCCGGCTGCGTGGAGTACTGATTCGGCGCGCGCGGATCGAGGAAGTCCACGTCACCCTGATAGTCGGCGTTCGAGTCGGAGTTGGTGTTGCCCTTGCCGTCGTTCCAGTTGTAGGACGTCAGCAGCTGCCACCGCTCGGCAAACCGCTTGCGGAACACGAACTCGAGGCCCTGGAAGTTGCGCTCGCCGCCGGCGAGCGTGCCGATGACGAAGTTGGAACCGGGGTTCTCGGTGTAGCCGAAGTAGTCGTAGCCGAGGAACAGTGAGTCTGGGTGATCGATCGGGCCGGGGTAGCCGTTCGGATCCGCGTAGAGCTCGAGGTCGTAGTCCTCGAGGATGTCGCGGGTGCGGCGGTTGAAGTAGAGCGCGTCGAAGCTCATGTTGTTGCCGAGGTCGACGGCGTAGCCGACCTGCACGTCGTCCGTGTAGGGCGTCTGCGTGGTCGGCGAGAAGAACGCGTCCTGCACCGCGGGGCCGCCGCGGGTGCGGTAGGTGACGAACTTGTTGAGCGCCTGCACAAACACCTGCTCCTCGAGGATCGAACCGGTGAGCGTGCCCGCGAAGTTGGTCATGTTGTTGCGGACCGGGTCGTAGTAGCGGCCCCAGAACGCCGACAGCTTGTGGCGGCCGTCACCCATCACGTCGTAGGCGGCACTCAGGCGCGGCGCGAACTCCCACGGGAAGGTGTAGATGTTCTCGCCGGTGGTGGCGAAGTGCTCCCAGCGCTCGCTGCGGATGCCGAGGTTCAATGTCAGGCGGTTCAAGCTGATCTCGTCCTGGACGAAGAAGCTGACCCCCTTCGAGAAGGTTTCCTGGGGGCCGGTCGCCGCCTGGAAGTCGCGGTCGTAGTAGACGCCGCCTTCGGGGTTGGTGGCCGCGAACACAAGGCGCGCGCCGAGCTCGGCCTGCGAGACCGTGCCGTTGCCGTCCGCGTCGTACGCGGAATAGAACACCGCACGATCGGCGCTCGCGTCAACGACCCGGATCAGGCCGTTGAAGTCGCTGGTGTTGGTCACGTCGAATGCCAGGCCGGTCCAGCTGCCGCCGGCCACCTGGGCGGCCGTGATGCCGGTGCCGCGGTACTGGTCCGCCAGCGAGGTGAAGCCCTGGCTGCCGACGTACAGCGTGTCGCGGAAGTTGTCGGAACGGCTCCACTCGGCGCCGCCCTTGACCGTGTGGTTGCGCCACGCGCGCTGGAGCGAAGCCCGGATTGCTTTGTTGTCGCGCTGGTTGATCAGATCGCGGCCGAAGCCGCCGATCTGCTCGTCGGTGAGGACGCGGCTGTCGGCCTGCTGGAACAGCACGTCGTTGCGCGATAAGCGGAGTGCCGAGAGGTCCGACACCTCGCCGTTGTGCTTGTTGGCGCCGATCTCGAGCAGCGTGCCGCCCCAGACGCGGGTGTAGGTGGCGCCGTAGCGGCCGCCGCCCTGCTCGCGGGCGCGGTCGCGCGCGTTGGTGAGGTCGCGCAGGCGCTGGCCCGAAATCTCGGTCGGATCGCTCATGTAGCTGGCGCTGAAGAGATCCGCCGTGGTGGCCGCCCAGCTGCCCTTGGCGAAGCCCTGGTGCTGGGTGTTGTCCACCGAGCGCATGAACGTGTTCGTATCGAGGGTCGAGACGTCGTCCTGGCGGTTGGTGAAGCGGTAGCTGCCGAAGAACCAGGCCTTGTCACGGTAGGCGGGGCCGCCGAACGTGAACGCGCTGTCCTTGGTGGAGAACTCCTCCGCGCCGCCGTTCTGGTTCTCGGCCACCAGCGAGCTGTTCTGGAAGAAGTAGTTCGCCGAGCCGTGGAAGCTGTTGCTGCCCGACTTGGTGACGACGTTGGAGATCAGGCCGGGCGCGCCGACATACTCGGCCGGGATGGCGCCGGTGATGACGTGCTGTTCCTGGATGATCTCGGTGTTGAGGTTGGCGCCGAACGTGCCGGTGACCGGGTCGGTGACGTTGATGCCGTCGAAGTAGTACACGTTGTCAGCCGAAATGCCGACGTTGCCGCCGATGTCGCTGTAGTTGAGGCCCGAGCGGGCTGCGGGGTTGCCGCTCGCCGACTGGTCGTCCGGCAACACGCCCGGTACCAGTTGCAGGTAGCTCTGGTAACTGCGGCCCGTGGGCAGCGATTCGGTCAACTGCAGGGTGATGTCCTGACCGGTGGTGGCGCTGCGCGTGTCGACGATCGGCGTGGCCGCCGTCACGGTGACCGCCTCGGTCACCCCCGCCAACTGCAGCGAGACACTGATTGACGCGGTCTGGCCAGAGCGGACGAGGATCGCCTGGCGCTCCTGATCCCGAAAGCCCTGGAGCGACACGATGACCGTGTACTGGGTGGAGGGCGCCAGCGCCTCGAGCGTGGCCACACCTTGACCGTCGGTCACCACGACGCGCTTGGTAATCGTGTCAGGCGCGGTGGCCGTGACGGTGACGCCAGGCAGTCGCCCGCCGTCGGAATCGGTGACGACTACTGAGATCGTTCCGGTATTGCTGACCTGCGCGTTGGCAAGACCCGCCAACGACACGATGAGAGCCACGACCGTGGCGCTCGTAAAAGTACGCATACTCTCTTCACTCCTTGAAAATGCCCGAAACCGAGTCGAACGATTGTTCAGTAAAGGAAGATGCGTGCCACTTCGTACCAGGGACGAAATTCGTTTGTTTTCAAGATCTTGCGGTTATCTCTGCTTGCAGCGCTGGGACGAATAATTCAAATTTCAGTATCGGTCTGCAATCGGTTGGATCACAAAGCGCTAACTCGTCCATAATCAATTACTTGCAGAAATTGAACATCTGTTCTAGGAGCCGGGCGTCGTCTGACGGTTATGGTAGAGCCTGTCATCGACCGCGGCGGCCATCCGCTCGGTATCGAGGTCGGCTCCGAGGAAGGCCTGGATTCGCGTCGCCACAGCCGCGGGATCCGCCACGACGTCTGCATAGGCGACGCTCATAGCGGTGAACCGCGCGTCGTGAGCAAGCAGATTCTGGACCCGCCGGAGGTGCACGGCGTAAGCGGCTTCGAGTGCCGCGTCGTGCGCCTGGTCGTGGCCTTGTCCACGTTGCGCGAGCATCTTGCCTTGCGACCGCAGGACCTCCGTCATCTCGCGATTCATGAAGATCACCTGGTAGTGGTTGCCGGCCGGCAGGTGCTCGAGGAGCGACGAGATCACTTTCACCGCGCGCCCACGGCCCTCGCGCAGCCAGCTCTTGTCGATCGGCTTGTCGAGATCCTTGATTCGCTCGAGCTCGTAATAGCCGTTGGGATTCTGATCGTCGGCGGCGCGCACGGCGTCGGTCCACACCGGGACGCCTCCCGACTCCAGCATCTTCATCATCATCGACGTTCCCGATCGCGGCAGGCCCGACACCACCACCACGGGCCGTCCGCAGATGATGCGACGATAGATTGGTTGCCACCATGACATCACGCGTCTCCGGCCTGGGCGACCTCGCCCAACGGCTGCTTGATATACCATACGGCGCGGTTTGACTCCGCGCGCTTTGAGATCGAAGGCTCGCCTCCGGCGCTGCCTCGTGATCGCCATCGGCATCGTGATTACGGTCGCCCCCGCCGAGGCCTACATCGGCCCCGGTGCGGGCTTTGCGCTGATCTCATCGTTGTTCGTGCTGGTCACCACGCTGCTGCTGGCCACCCTTTCCCTTCTGATCCTGCCGTTCCGGCTTGCGATTCGCATCATCCGGCGCGGGCCGGCGCTCAAGCCGCTGGTCAAGCGGCTGATCATCGTCGGCTTCGACGGCCAGGATCCGAACTTGACCGACCGGTTCATGGCCGAGGGGAAGCTGCCGAATTTTTCGAAGCTGGCGGCGACGGGTAGTTATCAGCGCCTGCGGACGACCTTTCCGTCGGTCTCGCCGGTGGCGTGGTCGACGTTCAGCACGGGCGTGTCGCCCGCCAAACACAACATCTTCGATTTTCTCGATCGCGATCTGCGCACCTATTTACCGGTGCTGTCGTCGAGCTACGTGGCGGAGGCGCCGCGCGAATTGAGGCTCGGGCGCTTTCGCATTCCGCTGTCGAGGCCGGACCTGCGCTTGTTGCGGAAGTCCAAGCCGTTCTGGTGCATCCTCGGTGATCACCACATCTGGAGCACCATCCTTCGCGTGCCGATCACGTTTCCGCCGGACCGTTTCTATGGCGCCGAACTGAGTGCCATGTGCGTGCCCGATCTGTTGGGCACGCAAGGCACGTTCACGTTGTTCACCACGCGCGGCGCCGACAGCCCGTTCACCGAAGGCGGCGTTCGCGCGGCGTTGCGCCGCAACGGTCACGGTCTCGAAGGCCGCTTCACCGGGCCGCCGAACAGCTTCGTCGCCGGGTCGCCGTCGTTGACGATTCCGTTTTCGATTCGCGCCGGTGACGATCGCGCGCACCTCACGGTGAATGGGCGCAGCCACGCGCTGAAGGTCGGCAAGCTGAGTGACTGGATCACCGTGACGTTTCCGGCCGCGCCTCTGATCCGGGTGAGCGGCATCTGCCGGATGCTCGTGACCGAGCTCGGCGAAGACGTGTCGGTCTATGTCTCGCCCATCAATATCGACCCCGAGAAGCCGGCGATGCCGATTTCGCATCCGGGTTATTACGCGACCTACCTCGCGAAGAAGATCGGGCAGTACTCGACGCTCGGCCTGGCCGAAGACACGTGGGCGCTCAACGAAGGCGTGATCGACGAGGCCACGTTCCTGCAACAGACCTACGACGTCGACGCGGAGCGTCAGCGGATGTTCTTCGCCGGGCTCGATCGGCTCCGGCGGGGCAGCCTGGTCTGTGTCTTCGATGCGACCGATCGCATCCAGCACATGTTCTGGCGATACCTGGATCCGGCCCATCCGGCCGCGCGCGGGCGCGAGTCCGCGGCGCATCGCGGCGCCATCGAAGCGCTGTATGTGCATAACGACGCGCTCCTGGGCCGGGTGCTCGATCGCGTCGAAGAGGGCGACGTCCTGATGGTGCTCTCCGACCACGGGTTCAATTCCTTCCGCCGCGGCATCAACCTCAATAGCTGGTTGCGCGAGCAGGGCTATCTCGCGCTCAAACCCGGCACCGACGGCACCACGGCGTGGCTGCGGGATGTGGACTGGTCGCGGACGCGCGCCTACGCGCTCGGACTGACCGGACTCTTTCTGAACGTCAGGGGACGTGAGGCGCAGGGGATCGTCGAGGCTGGTGAGGAGGCGGCGCAGCTGCGCAAGGAGCTCGTCGGCAAGCTCTCCGGGATGGCGGATCGCGAAGCCGGCGCCGTCGGCATCAGCGAGGTCTTCGAGACCCGAGAGTTGTACGCCGGTCCCTACCTGGAAAACGCGCCGGACCTGCTCATCGGCTATAACGCGGGCTATCGCATCTCGTGGAACGGCGCGACCGGTACCGTGTCGGGGCCGGTGTTCGAAGACAACCTCAAGGCCTGGAGTGGCGATCACTGCATCGACCCGCGCCAGGTGCCAGGCGTCCTCTTCTGCAACCGCCGCCTTGACGTCCAGGATCCGGCGCTCGTCGACATTGCGCCGACGGCGCTGCACCTGTTTGGCATCGAGCCGCCGCCCCATATGGACGGCCGGGTTCTGATGGCGGCGGCGCCGGGTGCGGCTCGATGACGCCGTCCCGCGGCGCGGCGTACATCGTCGCGGCCTTGCTCGTCCTCACGATCGTGTGGCCGGCCTGCAGTCGCCGTTCGGGAGCGACGGGGAAGCGCGTGGTCGTGCTCGGCTTCGATGGGCTGGACTACGGGATCACCCGAACGCTGATCGATCAGGGA
>CAZEMI010000189.1:0-3686 GCA_964513235.1 uncultured Acidobacterium sp. | reverse complement strand
GACGACTCGACGTTCCAGTTCTACAACCGCACCTCCACGGCGCCGAACCAGACGTTCTTCACCAACGATCGGAACTTCCGGCAGACCTACAACGGCGTCGAGATCAGCGGCACCAAGCGCATGTCGAACCGCTGGCAGATGCTGGTCGGCTATACCTACAGCCAGACGCGACAGAGCGGCGCCAGCGTGACCACCAATCCGAACACGCTGATCAACGCCGACGGCCCGGTGCTCGGCCAGATCGGCGACCGCCCGCACCAGTTCAAGATCACGGGCACCTACGCGCTGCCGTTTTACGGCATCGGCGTTGCCGGCAATCTCAACCGGCAGAGCGGCATCGCCATTACCCGCACCGTGAATACGCCGCAGACTGTTGGCGGCAACACCGCGGTCCTGGTCGAGCCCCGCGGGTCGTTCCGTCTGCCGACGCGAACCGCGGCCGATGTTCGCGTTTTCAAGACCGCGAATTTCGGCGCGCGCAGCCTGGAGGTATCAGTCGATGTCCACAACCTGACCAATACCAACACGTTCTGGGATGCGCGCACCCTGGGCGGCACTATCAACCTGCGGCAGAACGGCGACCCGAACGGCACGATCAACCGCGTGCCGCAGTTCGGCTCGCCGGCGCAGGTCTATGCGCCGCGCAACGTCCGCTTCAACGCGGCGTTCCGGTTCTGACGCTGAAGTGCAGAGTTTAGAGTGCGGAGTGCAGAACAATGTTCTGCACTCTTAACTCTGCACTCTGCACTCCGAACTATCTAATCGTCGGGGTGATGTGAGGTTCCTGGGAGCGGCAGTCCTGTAATCGTCGACAGGCTGCCGCCTCTCAGTTTCAACAACTCGAGGAATTCCATGCGCGTTCGCTGCTGGTCGCGGAACGCGCCGAGCATGGCGCTCGTGATGGTGTAAGAGTTCTGCTTTTCAACGCCCCGCATCGACATGCATAGGTGCGTGGCCTCGCACACCACCGCCACCCCCAACGGCTTGATCTTCTCGGTGATGGTTTCCGCGATCTGGTTCGTCATCCGTTCCTGCAGCTGCAGCCGGCGCGCGAAAATATCGACCAGGCGCGGAATCTTGCTCAGTCCGATCACGCGGCTATTCGGGATATAGGCGACGTGGCACTTGCCGAAGAACGGCAGCAGGTGATGCTCGCACAGGCTGTAGAAGTCGATGTCGCGGACGATCACCATCTCGTTATAATCGACGTTGAACAGCGCCCCGTTCAGTATCTCGTCAATGTCGGCCGAGTAGCCGCTCGTGAGGAACCTCAGCGCCTTGTCGACACGCCGTGGAGTTTGGACCAGCCCCTCGCGGGACGGATCTTCCCCCAGCTCGATCAGCAGACGCTGGATCAAATCCTGCATCTTTTCATTGTATGTCGCCACCGGCGCCATGGTCGTCATACCGCCATTGGATGCACGAATCGACGTCCAGGTTCCCGCCGACGATCCCCAGGCCCTCTATAAAGATCGCGAGAACCTCGCCAGCGCACGGAAGGCAACTGAGATCTGGACGTCACGTCTGCAAGCGAATCCCAGGGACTTCGAGTCCGCGTTCAAGCTGGCGCAGGCGCGCTATTGGCTCGGCACCAACGGCCTGCCCGAGGCCGAACGCAAAGCCGCTCTCGAAGCCGGCATCGCCGCCGCCCGCAGCGCCATTGCCATCACTGCCAACCGCCCCGAGGGCCACTTCTGGCTCGCGGCGAACATGGGCGCGCTGGCGGAATCATTCGGATTGCGGCAGGGCATCAGGTACCGCGGCCAGATCAAGGACGCGTTGTTGATGACGCTGAAGCTCGATCAGGGTTTCCTCCAGGGCTCCGCCGACCGCGCGTTAGGGCGCTGGTATTTCAAAGTGCCGGGACTGTTCGGCGGCAGCAACAGGCGATCCGAAGAACACCTGCGCAAGGCGTTGACCTACAACCCGAACAGCGTGATCTCTCACATCTTCCTCGCCGACACGCTGGCCGACATGGGGCGGAAGGAAGAGGCGCGAAAGGAATATCAAGCGGCGATCGATGCGCCCTTCGATCCGGACTGGGCGCCGGAGGATCGCCGCTTCAAGGAAACCGCGAAACAGCTTCTTGCGAAGCTGAAGTGAGAAGTCGGAAGAGAGAAGTCAGAAGTACTTCTCTCTTTTCGCTTCCTACTTGTAGTCGTAGAAGCCTTTTCCGGATTTCTTGCCCAGGTGGCCGGCGAGCACCATCCGCTTGAGCAGCGGCGGCGGCGCGAAGCGCGCCTCGCGGAATTCATCGAACATGATGTTGGCAATGTAATACGTGGTGTCGAGGCCGACGAAGTCGAGCAGCGTCAGCGGGCCCATCGGATGGCCACAACCCAGCTTCATGCCGTTGTCGATGTCCTGCGCGGTTCCCAGGCCCTCTTCGAAGCAACGAATCGCGTCGAGCAGGTACGGGACGAGCAGGCGATTGACGATGAAGCCGCCGCGATCGGGCGCGGTTATGGGTTCCTTGCCAATCGCCTTGGCAAACCCCATCAGCGCATCGTGCGTTTCCTGGCTGGTGGCCAGCGCGCGGATCACTTCCACGAGCTTCATCAACGGCACCGGGTTGAAGAAATGCAGCCCGCCGACCTGGTCGGGCCGTTTCGTGCCGGCGCCGAGCTCGGTGATGCACAGCGACGAGGTATTTGACGCGATCAAACAGTGCGGGCCGACGACGGCTTCCACCTGCGCGTAGGCCTGCTTTTTCAGCTCGACGTTCTCGATGATCGCTTCGATCACGAGGTCGCAGTCCTTGAGGTCCGCGTACTGCGTGGTCCCCTTCAGGTTGGTCAGCGTCGTCGACTTGGACTCCTCGGTGACCTTGCCTTTCTCCACGCCGTCGGTGAGGAACTTCTCGATCCGCCCGAAACCCTTCTTGAGCACGTCCTCATTGACCTCGAGAACGATGGTCTTGAAGCCGGCGCCGGCCGTCACCTGCGCGATCCCAGCTCCCATCAACCCGCAACCCAGCACACCGACTGTCTTTATTGCCATGTTTTTCCCAAGCCCCAAGCCCCAGGACCCAAGACCCTAGAGCGCTTCGACAATCATCGCAATACCCTGACCGCCGCCGATGCAGGCGGAAGCCACACCATACTTCTTGCCGCGCCGCCGCAACTCGAGCAACAACGTGAGGAGCAACCGCGCGCCGCTGGCGCCCAGCGGATGGCCGATGGCAATCGCGCCGCCGTTGACGTTGACCTTCTCGCGATCGAGGCCCAGCTCCTTCTCGCACGCCAGGTACTGCGGCGCGAACGCCTCGTTGATCTCGATCAGGTCGAGATCGGCGAGCTTCATTCCGGCCCGCTCGAGCGCCTTGCGGATGGCCGGCGCCGGGCCCATGCCCATCAGCGCCGGATCCACGCCCACCGTCGCCCACGACACGATTCGCCCCAGGGGCTTCGCCCCTTTCGCCTTCACCGCATCCTCGCCGGCGATCACCAGCGCGGCGGCGCCGTCGACGATGCCGCTGGCGTTGCCGGCGGTGACGACGCCGTCTTTCTTGAACACCGTCGGCAGCTTCGCAAGAATCTCCATCGTCGTCTCGGGGCGCAGGTGATCGTCCTTCTCGACGAGCGTCACGCCCTTCTTCGTCTTGATTTCAACCGGGACCACCTCTTCCTTCATGATCCCAGATGTCCACGCCTTCTGCGCCAGCTGCTGACTGCGCAGCGCGTAGG
>CAZEMI010000188.1:0-7762 GCA_964513235.1 uncultured Acidobacterium sp. | reverse complement strand
CGGCACCCTCTTCGTGATCGGCGTGTTCCTGTTCTTCTACCAATACACGCCGCGCCACCAGGGCGATGAAGCCCGCACGCGGATCACCGCCGTGCGCAATGGGTGGGCCGACGCGTGGCTGGGAAAAATCGCCGGCATCTGCGCGGTGCTCGTCGCGCTGTTGCCCACCACGCCGCCGGCATCCACGACACAACCGCCGACGATCGGCATGATCCATGGCGCCGCGGCCGGGGTCCTGTTCTTTTGTCTTGCGCTGTTCCCGCTGCTGCTCTTCAGCCAGTCGAAGAAACGCGGCGCCACCTACAGGTTTTACGGGTGGGCGATGATCGCCGCCATCAGCCTCGTGATCGTCTATCAGTTCGCCCCCGAGGGTTTCCGCACCGCGATCGCGTCGTGGAAGCCGATCCTGTTCCTCGAAACGTTCCTCATCCTGGTCTTCGGCGTGAGCTGGTTCGAGAAGGGCCGCGAGCTGGCGGCGCCGGAGCCGGATCCGTCGGCGGTGAAAACCAAAAGGCTGATGCAACCGACGTCGATCGTCGCTGGTTCAAATCAGTGATAGCGTGAGCTCGAAGGAGATTCAATGACTCGACGGATGGTGCTCGCACTCATCATCGCGCTGGCGGGCAGCGGCCTGGTCAGTGGCCAGGGCAAGCGGCCGATTACGGATGCCGACATCATGAACTTCGTGTGGGTCGCGGAGGGACAGATCTCGCCCGACGGCACGCAGGTGGTGTTCACGCGCGTCACGATCAACCAGTCGAAGGACGACTACGAGACGGCCTTGTGGCTGGTGCCTGCCGACGGATCACAGCCGCCGCGGCCGCTGACCAGCGGCACGCGCGACAGCAGCCCGCGCTGGTCTCCCGACGGCCGCACGCTGGCGTTGGTGCGCGCGGTCGAACGTGACGGGCGGCCACAGCCGTCACAGATTTTTGTCCTGCCGCTCGACGGCGGCGAAGCACGGGCGGTGACCGACGTGCCGCGTGGCGCGGGCGCGCCGGCCTGGTCGCCCGACGGGACGCGGATCGCGTTCAGCAGCAACACCGGACCCGGCGACGGCGCCGGCGCCAAGCCGGCCGCGGGCACGAGCGATGTGCGCGTGATCACCAGCGCCGTCTATCGCAGCAATGGCGGCGGCTGGAACGACCCCGATCGCCGTTCACATATCTGGGTGACCGAGATGCGTCCGGGCGAGATCGCCACAGCCGTGCAATTGACCGACGGTCAGTACAGCGAAACCGGCCACGCGTGGTCGCCTGATGGCTCGCGCCTGTATTTCTCGTCGACGCGCACCGACGACCCCTATTACGGCCAGAGCGATTCGGATCTCTATGCGGTGCCGGCAGCCGGCGGTGCGATCACGCGGATTGCGAGCATCGACGGCACGATCGGCGCGCCGCGTCCGTCGCCGGATGGCAAGTCGATCGCCTTCAACGGCACGGCCAACGGAACGCCCGAACGCTCGTACGACCAACCCGATCTGTTCGTCGCGTCGGCCGACGGCAGCGGCACGCCGCGCAACCTGACCGCGACCTACGACTTCGACATCGGCGGCGGCATCGGCGGCGATCAACGCGCGCCTCGGGGCGGCGGCGCCGGCGGCGCAATCTGGACGGCCGACGGCCGGTCACTCATGACCGTGGCCGGCGAACAGGGCGATGCCAATCTGGTTCGCATCGACGTGTCGAGCGGCGCGGTCACGCCAATCTTCAAACGCGCGCATACCGTGCAGGCCTATTCGGCAACACCGGACGCGAAGACGATCGTCGCGGTGGTGTCGACCGGCACGGCGATCAACGACCTGTTCGTCGTGGATACGGCTGCGGGCACGTCATCGGCGCGGCCGATCACGCGCCTCAACGAACCGCTGTTCTCGTCGATCGCGCTCAGCGAGCCCGAGGAGGTGTGGTGGCCGAGCTTCGACGGCCGCAGGATCCAGGGATGGGTGCTGCATCCGCCGGGCTTCGATAAGAGCAAGCAGTATCCGCTGATCCTGCAGATCCACGGCGGGCCGCATTCGGCGTATGGCAACGTGTTCACGCATGAATTCCACCTGCTCGCGGCGAAGGGTTACGTGGTCCTGTTTCCCAACCCGCGCGGCAGCAGCAACCACGGTCAGGAGTTCGGCAACATCATCCAGTACCGGTATCCCGGCGACGACTACAAGGATCTGATGGCCGGCGTCGATACGGTGGTCAAGCGCGGCTACATCGATCCGAAGCGCATGGGCATCATCGGCGGCAGCGGCGGCGGGCTGCTCACGAACTGGGCGATCACGCAGACCGCTCGGTTTGCCGCGGCCGTCTCGCTGCGATCGATCGCGGACTGGTCCGGCTTCTGGTACACCGCCGACTTCTCGCAATTCACGCCGTCGTGGTTCCGCAAGGCGCCGTGGGAGGATGCCGCCGATTTCGCCGCCCGATCGCCGATCACGCACGTCGCCAGGGTGAAGACCCCGCTGATGCTGATTGACGGCGACGATGACCTGCGCACGCCGCCGAGCGACGGCGGTGAAATGATGTTCCGCGCGTTGAAGTTCATGAAGGTGCCGACGGTGATCGTCCGCTTCCCTGGCGAAACGCATGAACTGTCGCGGTCGGGCAAACCGAAGCACCGCGTCGAGCGCCTGCAGCACATCGTGTCGTGGTTCGACAAATACCTGCAGGGGAAAGCGGTGACCACCTACGACGAGCGGCGGCGGTGAGCGACGCGGCCGAACGGCCGTCGCCCCCGACGATCACCATCGTCAGGCGACGGCTTGATCGGTGATGTGCAGCCCCTTGTCGATGATCGCGAACGCTTCCGCCATCTCCGCTTCGGTGATCGTCAGCGGCGGATTGGTAAAGAACCCGTTCCAGCGCACGAACGTATACAGCCCCTCTTCGCGGAAGAACTTCCCGAGCGCCTGCATCTCCGGTGAGGTGCCGTTGAACGGCGCCAGCGGCTCCAGCGTCTGGCGATCCTTCACGAGCTCGACGATCCCGAAGAGGCCAATCGAACGGACATCACCCACGCACGGGTGCTGCTTCTTCAGCTCCTCGTGCATCTGCTTCATCACCACGCCCATCTTGCGGGCGCGCTCGATCAGCTTGTCGTCTTCGTACACCGCGATGGTGGCGAGCGCGGCGGCGCAGCCGAGCGGGTGGCTGTTATAGGTCAGGCCGCCGTAATACACCTTGTCCTTGAAGTGGTCGGCAAGCTTGCGGCGAATGCCAACGGCGCCCAGCGCGACATACGCGCTCGTCAGCCCTTTCGCCATCGTCAGGATGTCGGGGACCACGTTCCAGTGATCGACGGCGAACCACTCGCCGGTGCGGCCAAAGCCAGACATCACTTCATCGCAAATCAACAGGATGCCGTGCTTGTCGCAAAGCGCGCGCACGCCCTCGAGATAGCCTTCGGGCGGCACGTGAATGCCGTTGGTGCCGGTCACGGTTTCGATGAGGAAGCCGGCAATGGTCTGCGGGCCCTCGAGCATGATGATTTCTTCGAGCGCGGCGAGCGCTTCGGGGCCGCTGTCGGTGCCCCGCTGCAAGCCGTGATGCGGGTGCGGCACGTGAATGATGCCGGGCATGCCGGGCTCCATCGCCCACCGGCGCGGGTCGCCGGTGGCGGTGAGCGCCGCGCCGGTGCCGCCGTGATACGAGCGATACCGCGCGAGGATCTTGTGGCGGCCGGTGGCCAGCCGCGCAATGCGGATGGCGTTCTCATTGGCTTCGGCGCCGCCGTTGGTGAAGAAGAAGACGTCGATGTCGCCAGGAGAAATCTCGGCGAGCTTCTGGCCGAGACGCGCGCGCGCTTCGGTGGCCATGAACGGGTTGGCGTAAGCGAGCGACGCCGCCTGATCCTGGATGGCCTTGATGACGCGCGGATCGCCGTGGCCGATATTGACGCACATCAACTGGCTGTTGAAATCGATGAAGCGCTTGCCTTCCGGTGTCCAGAAATAGATGCCCTTGGCCTTCGCCATCGGAATCGGATCGACGTGCGCCTGCGCCGACCACTCGTAGAGCGAGTGCTGTTTCGACAGCGCCACCATTTCTTGTCCGGTCATCGAGGGCCTCATATTGCCGATTGGCAATCGACTGATTGCGTGACTGTTGGGTGATTGCCGATTGGGTGATTTGGTGATTGCGATTGCATTATTGCCAATCGGCCCGGCTTACGCCACCCTGCGCAAAGCGTGAGGCCGAGGCGGATATGCGGAACGGCCGATTACGTGTCAGGCCGCAGGGACACTGTCTGACGGGAGGACCAAGGTGCCGGCTTCAAGGAGGGGGATAGCGGAATGATCAAGGTCAGCGTGCTATATCCAGGTGGTGCCGGTAGCACGTTCAATATGGACTACTACCTCAACCGACACATCCCGATGGTTCGAGCGAAGCTCGGGACGGCGTGCAAGAGTGCAGCTGTGGAACAAGGTTTGGGCGGTGCGACGCCTGGCTCACCCCCAGCGTTCAGCGCCATGGGCCATCTCTACTTCGATTCCGTGGACGCCTTTCAGTCGGCGTTCGGCCCACACGCTGGCGCGATCATGGGTGACATCCCTAACTACACCAACGTCCAACCGACGATTCAGGTCAGTGAGGTGAAGCTCTAGTTCGATTGCACAGGCTCCTGAATCACAGCTGCAGTATCGCGAGTGCGATGACCTTCGTCGCCGTGATGATGTCGTCGACGCTGCAGTATTCGTCGGGCTGGTGCGCCATGGCCAGCTCGCCCGGCCCGTAGGCCACGCAGTGCGGCACACCGGCGATCCGCGCGACGTGTTTCTGATCATATGTGCCCGGGCTGGCCACCAGGCTGGCCGTGCGGCCGGTGACCTGTTCGATTGCACTGGTCAGGGCGCCAATCAGCGGCGCGTCTTCCGGGGCGCGGGTCGGCTCGACGATCAGCCGATCCTCGATCGAGAACGTCACGGCGGGCATGCGTGACTGCGCTTTCTTGACCAGCGCCGCGATCTCCGCGCGCGTCTTCTCGAGGCCCTCCTCGAGGAGAAACCGCCGGTCGAACACCACGCGGCAGCGATCGGCCACGCACGGGCTGGGCACGTCATCCACGGGCTGGCCGCCGTCGATGCCGTTGATATTGATGGTCGCGTGGCGCGAGCCTTCCGGGACCACCGGCATCGTCGTCACGCGCTGGTAGAGCGCCGGGCCGAGCTCGTCGCGCACCAGATCGAGCAAATGCGTCATCCCTACGACGGCGTTGGCGCCGAGATACGGCATGCTGCCGTGCGCGATGCGGCCCTCGGCGATCACCTCGAACCAGTAGACGCCGCGATGCCCCACGCAGACGCGATCGACGCCGAACGGTTCGGGAATGATCACCGCCTTGGTCCGCTCGCGTGAGAGCCAGCGGTGCTCCGCCAGCCAGGCGACGCCGGCAAAGCCGCCGCTTTCTTCGTCGACGGTGCCGCTGATTTCAATGGGCGCCGCGTGCGCCACACCGGCGCGGCGGATGGCCGCCGCGGCAAACACCGCGGCGGCAAGGCCGGCCTTCATGTCGCACGATCCGCGCCCATACAGCCGGCCGTCGACCACCTCGCCGCCGAAGGGATCGCGCGTCCAGCCGAGACCGACCGGCACCACATCAAAATGACCATTCAAGTGAATCGCCGGACCGCCGGCCGATCCTTTATGCCGCCCGACCACGTTGATCCGGGGATGCTCGGCGGTGTGCTCGACGCGACCGATGGCAGGCAGCAGCTGCACATTGGCGCCATGCGCGCGCAGCTCGTCACCAATCACGCCGGCGCATGTTTCGTAGTCGGCGCCGGGAGGGTTGACCGTGGGGATGCGCACCAGGCGCGACGCAAAGTCGATGATCTCATCGCGCGCGCGGTCCACTTCCGTCAGGACGCGCTCTGTCGATCCAGATTGCACGCGGTAATCGTATAACGTGACGCTCAATCCGATATGATTCCGGTGGAGTTGTCATGAAAGCGATCAATTGCCTCGCCTTGTTCGTCGCAGTATCCGGACTCGTTCATGCGCAAACGAATTCCGCGACCTCCAACTCGACGCTCACTGCGGTTGCCGGGATCAAGGTCGGCCATCACACGCTCACTGAGCGGCCCACCGGCTGCACGGTGATCCTCGTCGACGGCGACGGCGCCGCCGGCGGTGTCTCGCAACGCGGCGGCGCGCCGGGCACGCGCGAAACCGACCTGCTCGATCCGTCGAACATGGTGGACAAGGTCAACGCCGTGGTGCTGTCGGGCGGCAGCGCCTTCGGCCTCGACGCGGCCAGCGGCGCGGTGAAATGGCTCGAAGAACACAACATTGGCTGGGACGTGCGGATCGCGAAGGTCCCGATCGTCCCGGCGGCGATCCTGTTCGATCTCCCGGTCGGCGGGAACCCGAAAATTCGCCCGACGGCGGATTGCGGCTATCGCGCCGCGGCGGCGGCGTCGAGCGCGCGCGTGCCTGAAGGCACCATCGGCGCCGGCGCCGGCGCCACCGTTGGCAAGACCGGCGGCCCCGGCCGATCGATGAAGGCCGGCCTCGGCAGCTACAGCATCACGCTGCCCAACGGCCTCAGCGTTGGCGCCATCGTGGCCGTGAACGCCGTCGGCGACATCATCGATCCCGACACGGGAACGATCGTCGCGGGCGTGCGCAATCCCGATGGCTCCTTCGCCGACGCGCGGACGCTGCTGCGCACGGGCCAGACCGGCCCGCGGTCGCGCCCCGGTGAAAACACGACGATTGGCCTGGTCGCGACCAACGCGCGCCTGACCAAGACGCAAGCCCAACGGATGGCCTTGATGGCCGACGATGGGTTCGCACGCGCGATTTATCCGTCGCATACCGCCGGTGACGGCGACACCGTCTTCGCGCTCGCAACCGGGCAGTGGACCGGCGACGCCGACGTCACGCAAATCGGCGCGCTCGCCGCCGACGTGATGGCCCGCGCCATCGTCCGCGCCGCAACGGAAGCCACGGGCCTGCCGAATCTTCCCGCTGCCCGCGACTTGAAGAAATAGCCGTTACAACCAAGCCCCAAGCCCCAAGCCCCAAGTCCCAAGTCCCAAGCCCCAAGCCCCAAGTCCCAAGTCCCAAGTCCCAAGTCCCGAAATGACCCGAAACATGTTCAGCCTGGAAGGTAAGACGGTGGCCGTGATCGGCGCAGGTTCAGGCATCGGTCAGGCGGTGGCGATCGGTGCGGCGCAGCAAGGCGCGTATGTCTGTTGTCTCGATGTGCATGCGGAGAACGCCGCCACCACCGCGGCGATGATCGCCAAGAACGGCGGCCGGTCGTCGTCCTTCATCTGCGACATTACCAACGAGGCGTCGGTGAATGACGCGATTGTCGAAGCGGCCTCGAAGAACAACCGTCTTGACGGCCTCGTCTGCACGCCGGCGATCAACGTCCGCAAGCCGATCCTGAAATACTCGGGCGACGAATTCGATCGGGTGGTGCAGGTCAACCTCCGCGGCAACTTCAACGTGCTGCGGTCCGCCGGCTGGCTGATGGTGCCCCAAGGCTTCGGCAGCATCGTCCTGTTCTCGTCGATTCGATCGATCGTCACCGAGCCCGGGCAGTCGGTGTATTCGATGACCAAGGCCGGCATCGTGCAGCTCGTGAAGACCGCCGCCACCGAATGGGGCGCCACCGGCGTACGGGTCAACGCCGTCGGGCCCGGCGTGATCGAAACGCCGCTCACCGCGCCGATCAAGCAGAATCCAGATTGGTACAAGGCGTACGCGATGAAGAACCCGATGAATCGCTGGGCGCAAGCCTCTGAGATGGCGGGGCC